>CALYOS010000017.1 GCA_945267035.1 uncultured Neisseriaceae bacterium
GACTTATTATTTACCGCCATTTTGCTTTAGCCAATTTTCTGCGCTGCCAACATCATCGAAATATTTTGGATGGTACAACGTCAGCAGATTGGCCAAATGAGAGCCTAAACGTATCCAAATATCTGAGACTACGATTGCGGTACGACCGAAATGATGTGAATGTTTACGTAAAAAGCGCAAATGTTCAAAAGCCATATCGACGGTGAAATCTTTCAATTCACTTAAATCCAGCAAAAGATCCGGTAAGTGTGCTAGTTCACGTGTTTTAAGCAGCGCTTCTTCAAGTTTCTGAAAATCTTGTAAGGTAAATTCATCATGCAACACTACTTTTAGGCCATAGCCTTCTTCATGGATCAGGATCATGCCATAGTCTCCAACGCAGATTTCTAATTCAATATCTAATAGCCATCATAAAATAACATACTCTTCGAATTCATGCAGATTTAACTTGATACAGAGCTTAGCCCTAATGGAAAATCTGAACACTCGATAGAATATTGTCTCAGAGTTACAACTTAACAACTTTCTAAGTGATGCAAACAATTCATGTAATCTGCACTGAAACAAAAATGCAGCATCCGATAGAATGCTGCATTTTTTTGATCGTTGCGGTTGAATTATCTGTCAGCTACAGTGGCTGACTGGGTAACTCCTGTCGCAGTAGGCACAGTTGCTGGTGGGGTGAAACGATAGAACACTTCACCATTTTGAATATAGCCAAGCTTGGCTCGAGCCATTTCATTAATGGCATCTTTGCCCTCAGCCAAATCCTTAACTTCCGCAGTCAAGGCTCGATTACGCTGAACCAAAGCTTCATTGTTGGCATTTTGCTGAATCACACTTTCTTCTAGTCTGATCATGTCATGCCAACTACCATGCCCGAACCATAGATCATATTGCAGACCAATTAAAGCTAATATTAATACCAACGTAACCCACTTCATTGCATTTACCTGTAACTGTAATGCTTTTAATTAAGCTGATAAAAAGCTTTATTGCCTGGATAATAAGCAGCGGTACCCAGTTCTTCTTCGATGCGCAACAATTGATTATATTTAGCCATTCGGTCAGATCTTGATAAAGAACCGGTTTTGATCTGCATACAATTAGTGGCTACGGCTAGATCGGCTATGGTGCTATCTTCAGTTTCACCTGAACGATGACTCATCACACTGGTATAACGATAGCGCTTAGCTAAATCAACTGCTTTCAATGTTTCAGATAATGTTCCAATCTGATTAACTTTGACTAAAAGAGAATTGGCCAGACCTTCTGCGATACCTTCTTTTAGAATAGAGGGATTAGTCACAAATAGATCATCACCCACTAACTGAATTTTTTGACCAAGAAGTTTTGTCAGTATTTTCCAACCGTCCCAATCATGTTCGCTCATGCCATCTTCAATCGATACTATGGGGTATTTATTGACCAGATCGGCCAAATAATTCGCGAACTCTTCGCTGGTTAGGCTCAAACCTTCCGCAGTCAGTTTGTAGTGACCGTCATGGTAAAATTCACTGGAAGCACAATCTAGTGCCAGAACAACATCTTCACCTGCTACATAGCCAGCTGCTTCTACGGCAGCCAAAATCAGCTTAATTGCCTCTTCATGACTGGCGAGATTAGGAGCAAAGCCACCTTCATCCCCAACTGTAGTGGATAACCCTTGATCATGGCACAGTTTTTTGAGGTGGTGAAATACCTCTGCGCCACATCTTAAGGCTTGACGGAAAGAGTTAGCCCCAACAGGCATAATCATGAATTCTTGAATATCTAAACTATTATTGGCATGTGCCCCACCATTGATCACGTTCATCATCGGTACGGGCATCGCCATGGGTCCTGCACCGCCGATATAGCGATACAAGGGTAGTCCGGCATCTTCTGCTGCTGCGCGAGCGACAGCCAAAGAAACTGCTAAAGTAGCATTGGCGCCTAAACGACCTTTATTCTCGGTTCCATCCAGATCTAACATGATCTGATCAATATAACTTTGTTCGCTAGCATCAATGCCGATTAAGGCCTGTGCAATTTCGTTGTTTACATTTTCTACTGCCTGTAATACGCCTTTACCAAGATAACGATCCTGATCGCCATCACGTAACTCCAACGCTTCTTTTTCTCCAGTGGAAGCACCAGAAGGGACGGCCGCTCTTCCCATTACCCCAGACTCAAGCAGCACATCACACTCAACTGTAGGATTACCACGTGAATCTAGAATTTCACGCGCAAAAATATCGATAATTGCACTCATGCAGGTCTCCACGATTTTATATCAGAGATAGTTAGGTAAAACAGGACAAACAATATTTAACAACATTAAAACTGGTATAGTTTTTAGGCATACTATTATACCTGTATAGTGAAAACTTGGTATGTTGATAGCGTAAATGATTCTAGTATAATCAGAAAAATTTATATATTTGTTGCCATAAAGTAATCTAATGCTAAGTCATTAGCTAATAATCCAGCGATCGCTACTCATTAAGATCATACTCAGTATCTTATGTTGTCTAGCCCTAAGTTTATAATAAAAACGTAAGAATGTATAAAGGATTCATCATGCTTAAATTTCGGTTTGCTTAATTCTTTAGTAAAGTTAATATGTTAGTAAAGAAAGTTAATTTTTTCACTGTTGCTGGCACTAAATTTGTTTGACACTTCGGCGGGATTTAGGTATAGTGCGCTCTTCTTGATGGAGAGTTGGCCGAGTGGTCGAAGGCGCTCCCCTGCTAAGGGAGTATATGGGCAAAACCTGTATCAAGGGTTCGAATCCCTTACTCTCCGCCATCATTAATAAAAGAAGCCCAGATTATATCTGGGCTTCTTTTTATTTCTTCTAAGCTAAAACGTCTTACTATTGTGCTTTTAGCAAAATAGATCTGGTCGTTATATCCTCGACAAGGCGCAAGAACGGTTTCTGCTCAACTTGTGAAGTAAATTCCAGGCATGCAGTATGTCCATTTTCGATACTGAGCTCTTCGATGGTAATGGTTAAAAATAATCAATGATCTGAATGGATTTATCTTGTACGTTGGTTTTGATATGTTCCGCCCCTTTGGATGATTTAATCTAACAGAAATTGGTTGGTGAACCATGTTTTAGAAAATTTGGTTTAGGTTAAGATATATCATCAATTAACGTTTGAATCTTCGCCATATTTTTATATTTGGTCGGTCATATACTTTGTTAAAACCTAATAACAGCTTATAACTAGTTTCTGTAAAATCATCTGGTTAAGCCTTAGCTTAATTGATTTGGTTAAGTGTATGTGTCATCGGTCATGTCGATCGCGTGCTCAGAATAAACTCGCATGACAATAAATTGGAATAGGTTAGAGATGAGCCACTAATCAAATGGTGTGTCGCAGCGAATCTTAAGCAATTAGATAAGGTTTGAGATGTTTATGGATTATGCTGAAGGCGCATTAATGGATCTTGTTAATAATCGCCATAGCATTCTGTGTGGTAATGCGCGCTACCTGTTCATATGCTATGCCGCGAAGCTCAGCAATAATTTGAGCAATTTGCTGTAGATTAGCGGGAGAATTGTAGGGTTTGTCCTGTGGTGGCATATAAGGAGCATCTGTCTCAATAACCATATGTTCCAACGGCAAGGTCTGAGCAGCCAAGCGTGCTTTTTTAGCATGAGGACGTAATAGCAATGAGCCTATGCCAATTAAAAAACCTTGTTTGATCCATTCTTGCGCTTCTTCTAAGCTTCCTGAAAAGGCATGGGCGAATCCGCCGTGTTTAAAGGCACAGCGCTTTATACTATTTAGACAGGCGGCAGTAGCATGAACGTGATGAATAATGATGGGTCGGGATGCTGATTTAGCAATGTCTAACTGTTGTTCAAATCTTTGAATTTGATGCTGACGGCTTTCTGCATCTCGTGCGTGTACAAAATCCAATCCAATTTCGCCTAGCAAAAGATCAGAATTTTCTCTGAGTAATTGCTCTAATTTTTCATAATCAGTTAGGGTGCAAGCAGAGATATACCATGGATGTATACCGATTGCGGCATGAATTTGGGGATACATTTTCGCCAGCTGAAGGGTAGCTTCCCAATCTGGTGGTTGCGTGGCTGGTACGAGAAAACCATTGATATGCTTGTGTGCCGCCTGAGCCAATATCTCGGGTAGATTTTCGACCAGAGGCTCATGGCTAAGGTGGCAATGGCTATCAAATAGCATGATGAAAAATGTTTGAAGAAAGAAAAATCGTCTTAAATTATTTATTTGCTTTCATTATTTTCACTAATTTCGGCAGTATTTTCCACCGTGTTGGGGGCAGTTTGAGCAGGTGCGTCTTCAGCAGCTTTTGCAGTTTGCATCGAAGGGTGTTGCTGAGCAATTGCTTTTTCTTCAGCTGATACTTCGCCTTTGAATCTGTTATTCAGATCAAAGCGTTTGCCGCCTCGAGCTAGGGATTTAATATAACGCGGACGACGACAGTGATTGGCCAGTACTCTGGCAATCAAAGCTGCATCATATTGTGGCAATGCAGCAATAAGATCCTGATCAATGCCTATAGCTAATGGTTTAAAATATTTAAACACGTCATACTTACGATAGATATGCTCAGCAATCATATCGGTCTGTTTCTTTTTGCTCATGGTTTGTACAGCAGACTTCAAAGCTGCACCCAAAGCTGTTTCTTGACTCATAAGGTATATCCTTGTGGTATTAAACCATCGCAACGTATTCTTTCCAAAAAGAGTAGTTCAGTTGATGATGGACATTCTCGGTTATTATCGCATAAGTTACTAACTGTTGAAAATATAACCCCACCGTTGGTTTGGCTATTTACCTTTATTGCTTTTAACTCACTTGTTTTGTGCTCTGTGTCTCAATGCGTGATCGATTAGCACTAAAGCTAACATCGCTTCTGCAATGGGGGCCGCACGTAGACCCACACAAGGGTCATGCCTGCCGTGAGTTGAGATGGTTATTGCCTGTCCATCTATATCAATGGAGCGACGTGGCATAGCGATACTACTGGTGGGCTTAATGGCCAGATTAAGATAAATATCCTGACCGCTGCTAATACCACCTAAAATACCACCAGCATGATTAGTCAAAAAGCCTTCAGGGGTGATTTCATCACCATGTTCACTGCCTTTCTGGCTAATGCTTGCAAAACCAGCTCCAATTTCAATTCCTTTAACTGCATTAATGCTCATCATTGCATGTGCTATATCTGCATCAAGGCGATCAAATACCGGCTCGCCTAAGCCTACCGGTACACCTGTAGCACGGACATGCAATTTAGCACCGATGGAATCCTGTGCTTTACGAATTTCGTCCAAATACTGTTCTAACTCTTCAATCTGACTGCGGTTAGCGGCAAAAAAAGGGTTTTCAGCGATAAATGCTACGTCTTCAAAAGCGATGGTTTTATCACCAATCTGCGTAACATAAGCCATTATTTCGGTATTAAAGGTCTGTTTTAACCATTTTTTAGCGATTGCCCCAGCAGCCACACGTGCTGCTGTTTCCCGCGCAGAACTCCGACCACCACCACGATAATCGCGAATGCCGTACTTATGCCAGTAGGTAAAATCAGCATGACCAGGTCGAAAACTGCGCGCAATGGAGCTATAGTCTTTACTTCGTTGGTCATTATTGCGAATTAGTAATGCAATTGGTGTGCCAGTGGTTTTACCTTCAAATACGCCAGACAAAATTTCCACCTGATCATCTTCACGACGCTGGGTAACGTAACGATTTGTGCCAGGTTTGCGTCTATCGAGATCGTGCTGGATGTCGGTTTCGTTCAAAGCTAAACCAGGAGGACAGCCATCAACAACACAACCTAACGCAGGTCCATGACTCTCACCAAATGTGGTAACTGTGAAAATTTGCCCGAAAGTATTGCCCGCCATAAAGCTTTCTCTGTTGTGTAATAGAAGAAGTTTAATTTAAAAGTGTAGCATGCTTTTATAAGGTTTAGGCATATTATAATGGGTTTATGTGATTTTTTATGTTTAATAAAATCATCAATATTAACCATATAGTCATATATTCGCCTGACATCTTATTATAGTTGGCTCGCTATCCGTTGCAGCAGCATAAATGGTTGTAAATGCTGTCTACAGCAAATAAAGATGCAATCATCTACTCGTTAATGTATTGGCTGGAACAAAGCTTAAAACCATAAGTATTGGTTGGAAAAGGTGACGATAAATAATAAGATTTGTAATATGCGTATGAATAAAATTGGGTAGGAAATTCAGAAAGTACTTTAACTAAGTCTTGTCATGAGCATATTTAATACATTCAAAAAAAACAATGAGTATGCATTAATCACTTTGGCTATTTAAAGAAATAAAAGATCGATTATGGCTTTCTAAGATCATGTTACTTTATCTATGATTGATCATTATCGAGCAGCAAGAATAAAGCTTATTAAATTTAAATAATCGCCTTTTAAATCATGAGTAGGATTGTTTATTTAGCATTGTTTTTTGATCATGCTGACTAATAAGGCAGAGGATATAATCTTATTGCCATTAGCCATTGCACAACCTTTTAACGCGTATGTTTTCTATTCTCTGCTTACTCTAGAATGAATTATTTAAGCTATGTAATCGATATAAATTTTTTCATCCATATTCCCTGAATTTCTCTGGATAAGATGGAATACCTGCACTAAATAACATGATTTTTCTCAGATTATATACAGTTTGAATCTTTAATCAGTTTAGTTACGATTATTTTGCGATATTTCTTTTGCATAAGATCTTTAACTGTTTAATTTTTTGCCAAGATCTAGGTTTCGGGGGACTAAACATCTCAAATTGGTTTTAGTTGATGCTGGTTACCCGACGCCTTTTTTCATTATGCAAAAGCCAAGTTGAAATTGATTGTCTCTAGGGCTGTTGCGAAGATTGTTGCGACTAGTAAACAGGTTTTCTTGATTTGGGTTTTTCTTTAGGTTGTTTTTCTGTCCCAGCAATTTCTGGAGGATCGGCAGGAAGAGGCTTGGTATTGATGGGAAAATTGATGGTGGTGCCTAAACCAAAGCTGCTGTTGCCTCCGCCTATGCCAACTGCAATATTGTTGGGCATACCGATACTGCAAGCAGTCAGACAAGAGGCAATCAAAAAGATTAATGGGTATGGTTTCATGTTCAGTCTTTGTCGTTGAAAAATATATGCTTGATCTTGATTATGGGGCAATGGTTATAGCTACTTGTTCTAATCCTTTGGCCAATGCTTTGACCATATTACTGTAGCCATTTCCCTGTTGGGACAAACGAATATTGAAATTTTGTCCTTTTTCTTTACTACCATCCCACATGCTGTAGCCTTTGATGTGAATATGACCATCATAACTGCCTTGGAAGGCTGATATATACACAGTAAGGGTATGTTTACTGTTGCTTTGGGGCATGAATGAGAAGTGTTGACTATATTTATTTAGCTCGTTGGCCAATATTTGGGTGATTTCCTGATCTAAATCGTCAGCCCAAAGATGATTTTGGGCGAAATGTAGGGTAGTCGGGCTATCCTGATAAACCAAATTTCCTTGGTTGAGGCTATCAGTTAAAACCACTTTAATATGTACCGGAGTACGGTAATAACCGCTTGGTAGCTGGTAATGACTATTAGGTAGCTGGTAATAGGTTACAGGGGTGCCAGCACAGCCGGCTAAGGTCAGTGTGCAGGCACAGATGAGCGATAACAAGATTTTCATTATTGGGCTCCTTGTGGTTCTGGGTCTTGCCCGCGTCGATTGAAAATTAAGGCATTAGGTTGCTGTTTAAGGGTTTTCAAAGTTGGCTGAGCATCTTTTAACGTTCTGTCGATACTGTGTAATGTTTGCTGAATATCGCCATATAACGGAGATGTGCTGGACACTCCTTGTAGGGTAGTACGCAGCTCGCGTAGGGTGGCATTCAGTTGCGCTGGAATTTGTTGAGTCTGATTTTGTTTTAGCAATCGATCCGCACTGGCCAAGGTATTTTTCAACTGGATCATGGTGCCATCTAATTGCTGCAAGGATCGTTCGATCGGCAGTTTATTTAATTTGGTCAACAATGCAGAAAGCTGATTTTGCAGCAGATCTAAGCCATTATTGGTGCTTCCAATAACGCTATAGCCCTGATAAACCTCTGCCGGTCTGACTATTGCTGTAGACGACTGATTGGTTGACAGAAGAATAAACTGATTTCCAGTGAGTAAGTTATCTTTTTCTAGGGAAGCAAACATGCCGTTATGCATGGCTTGCTGGATTTTTTGTTGCCAAATTTTATTATCCTGTTCGGAAGCGTTAATTTCCATACGGGCAGGTTCAATACGGATGCGAACCGGAATCCAGCCATGTTGCAACAGTTGATGGCTGTCATTTTGGGCGAAATAGGGAACGTCGGCAACAGAACCTATATTTAACCCTTGAAACTCTACTGGAGCACCAACTTTTAAGCCGCGAATGGATTGTTTGAAGAAGATAACATAATAAAGCGCTCGTTTAGAGGGAAGATTATCCAGTTCTTGCTCGCTGCGGTATAGAGGCATTTCAGCATCTTTTGCAATAGGTTTGCCTGTACCGTTTTCAGTTGTTTTAAAAGATATGGCACCAGAAAGTAAGGCAGGCAAGGGCGCAGAGTCTATGTGTACTCCACCACCGGATGCTTTGATTTGAATACCGGTTTGTAACCAAAATTTGACTTTATCGTTGATAAGGCTGTCATAAGGTGCGTTGACGAATATTTGATAGTGCACACTATGATCTTTTGGATCAAAATAGGCTTTTTCGATCTGACCTGCGGCCATGTCTCCATAAAGTACTGGACTGCCTGGGGTAAGCAATTTATCGCTGTAACCTTTCAGGCGTAATCGCAGACCACTTTGTGAAATGGCAGACACCGGCGGTAAATCAAGTACTTTAAATGAATCGGCCTTTTCTTTGCTGTGACCCGGAGTAAAAGCGATATAAGATCCAGAAACCAAGGTGTTCAGCCCAGTAATACCACTTTGATCAATACGTGGTTTGACAATCCAAAATTGGGTGTCTTCACGCAGCATGCTTTTTACATCTGCACTCATTTTGGCTTTAATCTGCACCCCTTTTTCATCCGGACTGATGTTGATTGCAGTCACTTTGCCAACGGTTACATTTAATACTTTGATGGTTGTGGAGTTGATTTCAATGCCGTCTGCATCATTTAGGTACAAGGTTATTTCTGGACCGGTATTGCGAATATGTTGGAATAGTAGCCATGCTCCAGTTAATAATGCTAAAGCAGGAATGATCCAGACTAAAACATTAAAAGGCGGTGCGTGCTTGACCGTGGCGGTGGTTTGCTGTTGAGTATCTTCAGATTGGGTCATAGTTGGTGCCTTTTTCTGCGGCGATAAGGATGATGAGTTTTTTTCGCTTCATCCCAAAGTAAACGTGAATCAAAACTTAATGCGGAAACCATGGTCAGGATGACCACGCCACAAAAATAAACTGTGGCGGCTCCAGGAGTCACTTTCGCTAACGGGGAAGTAAATACGGACATCAAAATAATCACGACAAAGATGTCAATCATAGACCAGCGCCCGATAGATTCCGTTATGCGATAAAGTATGGTCAATTTGGCTGGAGACATTAAAGGTTTGTAAGCAGCCGAATATAATAATACTAACATGGAGATAATTTTTAATATGGGTATGGCCATACTGGCACTAAATATGACTATGGCAATTAAGATATCGCCATCTTTCCACATGTATTCAATGCCGTCCAGAATGGTACTGGCCAAATTTGAATTTGGCGAACGAGTAATCATCATGGGCAATAGGTTTGCAGGGATATACAAGATGATGGCACTCAGTAAAAATGCCATGCTAATACGCAGGCTGAGTGGTTTTCGTCTGCTTAGAAATGAGCCGCATACCCCACAGATGTTTTGAGCAGCCGGCTGCTCAAATAAGCAATAATTACAACTGACGGTGTGTTCACTATGTTTAATGAGTGTGGGATCGTTACCGGTCAAGGTTTGAATCTGATAAAAAATCCAATGTTCTGGCACGCCTTGTGAGGTACGAATGAGTAATATGGCCAGCACCATCATCAACCAAAACGCTAGGCCGAAATGGATCTGAGCCATACCGATGATTTTGATGTAGGCCACCAGAGTGGCGATAAAAAATACGTCCACCATGATCCAGTGACGCAAGCGCACTAAGGTTCGGGTGGCATACAGCATACCGGGTAACACTTGTTGATAATACAGACCGATATAGACATACAAGCATAATAGAAGAAACAGCAGCGGGGAGCCGAATGTCAATAAAAACATCACTTCGGCCAGAAATGAATAGTCCTGCTGTGCCAGTGAACTTAACATGTAGGGTAGTGTTAGATCTACATGTAAGGTAAACATATCTACAATCATGTATAACTGACTATACACGATAATCATAATCATCAAGGAAGCACTGGCATAGGCCATGGGTGTATCAAGTGGGTATTTTTCCACTCGCACTAAATGCTGATGGCAGCGAGGACATTGAGCCTGATCCCCAGGAACAATAGTCGGGATCGATAAAGACAAGCCACATCTAGGACAGCCTACATGATGTTGCGGGATGCTGCCTGTCGGTATGTTTTCCAATGCTGGTTGTGCTGCTATGCTTGTTTGATGGTTCAAGGTGGTGAAATCCGCAATATTTAGCCATTCTGTAAAAAATAACTTAACAGCGATTAGCTGTTAAGTTATGAATATACGTAAAATAATGCTTTATGGCAATGCACTTATAACGCTGCTAATACTGCATCACCCATTTGGCTACAACTAACTCGCTGGCAGCCTTCTTCATAGATATCTTGGGTGCGTAAGCCTTGAGCCAATACTTTACCAACAGCCTGCTCTATACGCTGAGCCGCTTGTTCATTATTTAAGCTATATCTTAACATCATGGCGAGAGAAAGAATGGTTGCCAGAGGATTGGCTATATTTTGACCAGCAATATCGGGAGCAGATCCATGCGATGGTTCATACATGCCTTTGCCGGTTTCATTTAAAGAGGCTGATGGAAGCATGCCTATTGAACCGGTGAGCATAGAGGCTTGATCAGAAAGAATATCCCCAAAAATATTACCGGTAACGATGACATCAAACTGTTTGGGTGCTTTGACTAATTGCATGGCTGCATTGTCTACATACATGTGGGTTAAGGTCACATCTGGATAATCCTGATTCATTTCAGTCATGATTTCACGCCATAATTCAGTGGTTTCCAGAACGTTGGCTTTATCCACTGAACACAGTTTTTTATTGCGTTTTTGTGCTGCTTCAAACGCGATTTTACCAATGCGTCGAATTTCACTTTCTTTGTAACGCATGGTATTGAAACCTTCCCGTTCACCATCAGGCAAGGTGTGGATACCGCGTGGCTCACCAAAATAGATGTCGCCAGTGAGTTCCCGCACAATGAGAATATCCAGACCGGAAACAATTTCAGGTTTTAGGGTTGAGGCATTGGCTAGTTCTGGATAAAGAATTGCAGGGCGTAAATTGCCAAACAAATTAAGATCTTTACGAATGGCGAGCAAACCACGTTCAGGTCGTAATGAGCGTTCTAATTTATCGTATTGTGGTCCTCCTACTGCACCAAGTAAGATGGCATCTGCGTTTTGACAGATTTTCTGCGTATAAGGAGGATATGGGTGATGATATTCATCATAAGCCGCCCCACCTAATGGTGCATACTGATATTCAATGTCTAAACCATCAGTGATGAGTTGATCAAGTATGCGGACAGCCTGAGCCACAATTTCTGGTCCGATTCCGTCTCCCGGTAAAATAGCTATGTGTTTGCTCATGTTTGTTTCCATCTGGTTGAGTTATTGCCAGCAGATTGCTGGAGGTGCAGTGAATAATTGAATTCAAGATTCTATATGCAATTCTAATGATCTCACAATACAAATAAATAATTTTCTAACTACACCATCTAAAGACAGTCATTTCAGATTTTTTACCCAATTATGGGTTAAGTGTTTTTTAAACAGATATTTTTCAATAAAATCATTTACCATAGCAACAAAATATATTTATTCTGCTGGTTTTATCGATAAATCATTTGCTAGCGTATTCATTTATTTATATTTCTAGATAAATTTTTAACTTCAACTATAACTGTAGTTTTTCAGAATTAAATATTTAAACATCCCTTCATGCATGACTTTTGTTTAATGTTCGCTATCATCAACAAGTATGAATTCTTCAATGAATAGATCTCGTCAAATGTCCATACTTTACATTTACCAAAACTAGCTGTCATCGCTGATTAATGTGACAACCTTTATATATGAATTTGTCCATTTTTTTATCGGTTTGCCTGCTAACAGCTTTAGTCCTGCAAAGCTTGGAGCAGTAGATCAATCTATAACAAGTTTCTCGATAGTGAATATGGAGCAACTGCCGTAATCACATTCAGCTATCTACATACTCTGATTGCCTCGTTAGGTTTATAACCGCGCATCCCTTCAGAATGATCTTGAAACTTTGATACATCTGCCATGTTACGAAACATAAAAGGGGCGGTCATGGCTAAGAGCCAAGCGTCAAGCATTAACCTCTACAAAGTTCCGATGTAATCAAACAGCAAATTTTTATTTCAAATATGTCTACACCTTGTGAATGAATTAGATCATTCTATGGATCAAAAACACGATCCATGAGTCATCTATGCCTAATTTTCCACAATGGGCAGCAATTTTATGAAATAGATGCGGTATTAGTTTTACATACTTAACTTATTTTTGCGTTGTTTTATTTTTCTGCTGTCTACCGGTTGAATCACTTTGTGAATTAATTGCCAAACCAGTTGTCAATTCTAACTAACTGTATAAAGGTAAACAGCAGCGCGCAGATTAATCCTGGCTCAAAAGCTCAACTCTGATATAGCCATGGCTGTTGCTGACGATGTTTGACCTCATAAGCTTTGATCGCATCCGCATGTTGTAGAGTCAAACCAATTTCATCTAAACCATTTAACAAACAGTGTTTGCGATGTTCAGTGATATCAAAGTGATAAGTTGTGCCGTCAGGGGTTGTAACGCTTTGTTGGGCTAAATCAATGCTAAGCTGGTAACCCTCATTGGCAAACACTTCCTGAAATAATTGATCAATAATATTTTCAGGCAAAACAATCGGTAGTAATCCATTTTTAAAACAGTTATTAAAAAAGATATCCGCAAAAGAAGGAGCCAGAATCACCCTAAATCCATAATCTTCGAGTGCCCAAGGCGCATGTTCACGACTGGAGCCGCAACCAAAATTTTTGCGTGTCAGCAGGATATTGGCGCCTTGATAGCGCGCTTGATTGAGCACAAAGTCAGGGTTTAACGGGCGCTTACTGTTGTCCATACCCGGTTCACCATGATCCAAATAGCGCCACTCATCAAAAGCATTAGGACCGAAGCCACTTCGTTTAATTGATTTCAAAAACTGTTTAGGAATGATGGCATCAGTATCAACATTGGCACGATCTAAGGGAGCCACCAAAGCAGTTAAAGTAGTAAAAGATTTCATATTTATAATTTTGTAGTTAAGATTGATTCAAGCGCAAGCCCCAGAAGGGCTTGCGTAATATTACATGTCGGAGCGTACGGCGTCTGAAGAATTACTGATTGCTTGTCCACCAGCAGAAATGTCACGGCCTACACCAGAAACAGTGTGACAACCGGCCAGAAAGCCAACAATAGCAAGACTTAATAAAATTAATTTTTTCATGATGTTTTCCTCGTTTGATTAATGTGCTGCGTTTGAAAGATGTTCGCCACCAGCCTTAACATCTTGCCCAACACCATGAATAGTGTGGCAACCAGTTAATACAGTCATAATTATTGCAGTGACCAACAACATTTTTTTCATGCGAAACTCCTTTATAAAGATAAAAGTTTAATTAAATCAATCAGAACTACATCCTTATCATGCACGTGCTGGTCTAATTCTGCAAGTTGTTAACCTTTTAACTGTCGTATATCAGCAAAATGTCCATTAATTGCCGCAGCGGCTGCCATGGCTGGACTAACCAAATGAGTGCGTCCATTATTTCCCTGACGACCTTCAAAATTGCGGTTTGAAGTTGAAGCACACCGTTCATGTGGTTGCAATCTATCCGCGTTCATCGCCAAACACATCGAACAGCCAGGTTCGCGCCATTCAAATCCTGCATCAATAAATATTTTATCCAATCCTTCTTCTTCGGCCTGTTTTTTTACCAGACCAGAACCGGGTACTACCAAAACTCGTTTAACATTGCTGGCTTTGTGCTGTCCCTTAGCGACTTCGGCTGCATTGCGTAAATCTTCAATTCGACCGTTAGTGCAGGAGCCGATGAAAACCACATCAACAGGAATATCGGTTAAAGGAATACCAGCGGTTAAGCCCATATATTTCAATGCCCGCTCCATTCCTTCACGTTTCACCGGATCTTTCTCATCTGCCGGATCAGGTACGGTATTGGTTATAGCGGAAACCATTTCCGGAGACGTCCCCCAAGTTACTTGTGGCGCGATATCATCAGCATGCAAATAAATGACCTGATCAAAATGGGCACCGTCATCAGAAACTAATGTCCGCCAGTAAGCAACAGCCTGATCCCATGCTTCTCCTTTGGGAGCTAAGTGACGTTCTTTTATATAGTCGATGGTTTTGTTATCTACAGCCACTAATCCAGAACGAGCGCCTGCTTCAATCGCCATATTACACAGGGTCATACGTCCTTCCATTGACAAATCTCTGACGGCAGAGCCTGCAAATTCAATAGCATACCCTGTGCCACCTGCGGTACCAATTTTGCCAATGATATACAATGCCATGTCTTTAGCACTGATGCCGCTCTTGAGTGTTCCGTCAATTTCGATCAGCATGGTTTTGGATTTTTTTGCAGTAATACACTGAGTAGCCATGACATGTTCCACTTCAGATGTACCTATGCCGTGAGCCAATGCACCAAAAGCTCCGTGTGTGGAAGTGTGTGAATCGCCACAGACCACCGTCATGCCGGGTAGGGTCGCTCCCTGTTCAGGACCGACAACATGAACAATACCCTGATTGATGTTTTTAAAGGGGTAATAAGTCTGCACGCCGAAATCATGTATATTTTGATCTAGCGTATCCACCTGCAGCTTGGAAATGGGTTCAGTAATACCTTTTTCCCAATGGTCTGTTGGGGTGTTATGATCAGCAGTGGCAACAATACTTTGCTGCCGCCACAGCGGTCTGTGTGCGAGCTTCAGACCTTCAAACGCCTGTGGACTGGTTACTTCATGCACCAAATGACGATCAATGTAAAGAAGAACTGTTCCATCTGCCTGTTCTTGGACAATATGGCTATTCCACAGTTTATCGTAAAGAGTTTGTGTTTTCATTGTAGTTATGGCTTTTTTTTGGTAATTATATGGGTTGCATCTTAATACGCTTAATAAAACTTGACAAGAATTTTGTCTAAAAATTTATCAAAATATCCGTTATGGTGTATTTTTTGGTGCAATTTTAGACTAAATGTCTAAAATTCAACTTAGTTGGCGTAAATGGTTTAGCTCGCTGCGAGTATTTTATTTATTGTTATAATAACCAAACGGTGTGCTAGAAAATGTTCACACTGCATGTAGAGAGGATCGAAATATGAGTTTATCAGTGATAGACGCAGCACATCATTCGCAGCTGCTCAATTTTGAACGTACGATTTTAGCTAAGCAAGCTCAGATTGAAGCTTGGTTTCGTGCGCAATGGCGAAAACATCGTGCTCCTTTTTACGGATCGGTCGATATTCGTAATAGTGGTTACAAGCTTGCCAGTATAGATATGAATCTTTTTCCGGGGGGATTTAACAATCTGAACCCGAATTTTTTGCCATTGGCATCTATTGCAGCAATAGACGCAGTTGAACGTGCTTGCCCTGAGGCTCACTCCGTTTTACTTATTCCCGAAAATCACACCCGCAATACTTTTTATTTACAGAATGTCTATGCTTTATTCTGTATTTTGCGCCACGCAGGTATGCAAGTGCGCATCGGAACCATTAATCCAGATATCACTGAATCAACAGTTTTTACCACCGCAAATGGCGATCATATCACCCTTGAACCAGTTCAGCGTCAGGGTAATCGCCTTTATTTGGCCGATGGGTTTAATCCCTGTTTGATTTTATTAAATAATGATTTATCTGGAGGTGTGCCGGACATATTACACAACCTAGAGCAGGCATTGTTACCCCCGTTAAAAGCTGGCTGGACGACACGGCGTAAAAGTACCCATTTTCACGCCTATAATCAAGTAGCGGCAGAATTTGCTCGTTTAATCGATATTGATGAATGGACCATCAATCCGTTTTATGAAGTGTGTAGCGGAATGGATTTCAGTACCCATGAAGGAGAAAACCATCTTGCTGAGGCGGTAGAAAGAGTATTGCAGCGCATACAGCAAAAATATGATCAAATGGGCATAACAGATCGTCCATTTGTAATTGTGAAAGCGGATGCCGGTACCTATGGTATGGGGGTCATGACGGTCCATTCAGCAGATGATGTACGAGGTTTAAACCGCAAAAAACGCAACAAAATGGCCAAGGTTAAAGAAGGGCTAGCGGTGACAGAAGTGATTGTACAAGAAGGTATTTATACCTATGAAACATTGCATAATGCGGTGGCCGAGCCAGTTGTATACATGATGGACCGTTTTGTTATTGGTGGGTTTTATCGAGTTCATGAGGACAGAGGGCCCGATGAAAACCTAAATGCCGTCGGAATGCATTTTATTCCTTTACAACAGAATATCGCTTCTGTTAATAGTGATATTGTCGGTGAAGAGGTTAAGAGTAAACGTGTCTTTGAACAGTGGGAAAATCTGGGCATTACCGTTGCAGATAATGCCAATCAGGCTAATGACTGTGAAAATATTCGTTTATATGTTTATGGTGTATTGGCTAGATTATCACTGTTAGCGGCAGCGATTGAGCTGGAAAATATGCCAGATTGATTAATTTCATTTTGTATCAACCATTCAAACGTTAAGCGAGCTTTAGCTCACTCAATTTCAAATTAATACGAAAAAATATATTAGCAATGAAAAAATTACGTGTTTTAACCGGTGTCACACCGAGTGGTGTGCCTCATTTAGGTAATTATGTAGGCGCCATTCGTCCAGCCATTCAGGCCAGCCTGAATCCAGAGGTAGAATCGTTTCTGTTTCTATCCGATTATCATGCTTTAATAAAATGTCATGAGCCAGACAAAGTTCATGCTTCCACGCAAGCCGTTGCCGCTACATGGTTGGCGTGTGGATTAGATCCTGAAAGAACAACCTTCTATCGTCAGTCAGATGTGCCAGAAGTGATGGAATTAAACTGGATTTTGACATGTAATACTGCAAAAGGATTGATGAATCGTGCCCATGCTTATAAAGCAGCAGTGCAGGATAATGCCGAAAAAGGTCAAGAAGATCCTGATCATGGTGTAGAAATGGGATTATTTTGCTATCCCATGTTGATGACGGCAGATATTCTTTTGTTCAATGCAGATAAAGTGCCCGTTGGGCGCGATCAAATCCAGCACTTAGAAATGGCTCGCGACATTGCCGGAAGATTTAATCATCGTTATAAACCTCTATTTACCTTGCCGGAGGCCCAAGTTGATGAACAGGTTGAAACCTTGCTGGGTTTAGATGGCCGCAAAATGAGCAAGAGTTATGGAAATACCATTCCGCTCTTTGAGACCGAAAAAAAATTGCAAAAGGCTGTCAACAAAATAGTGACCAACCTAAAAGAACCTGGCGAGCCAAAACAACCCAACGAAAGCCCATTGTTTGATATTTATAAGGCTTTTGCCAGTCAGGAAGAGACTGCCGAATTTACGCAAATGTTGGCGGAAGGGCTGGCGTGGGGTGAAGCTAAAAAAATGCTGGCAGCAAAAATTAATCTTGAGTTGGCAGACAAACGTGAGCGTTTTGTCGAATTAACCGCACAGCCAGCCATTATCGAAGACATATTGCAGGCTGGGGCAGAAAAAGCACGCAGTCAGGCGCAACCGCTGTTGGCTCAAGTGCGCGAAGCGGTGGGTATACGTCCGTTGAAATAAAAACCAGCCGGTTAAACAGCCGGCAGCAAAACAAACATGTGCTGGATGCGAGGATAACCATTATGAATATATTATTTATTGCAGATCCCTTATCTGAGTTTAAAACATATAAAGACACCACATACGCCATGATGCGGGAAATGGCACATCGCGGCTGGAAATTGCATCACACTTTGGCTGGACAGTTACGTGTAGAAGCAGGCAACGTGATGGCCGATATATGTCCATTTACCTTTACAGGTGCTAAAGATGCTCATGATCATCAATGGTTTCAGTTATCCTCAGCACAGCAATTGTGTCTCAATACTTTTGATGCAGTCATTATGCGGACTGATCCACCGTTTAACATGCAGTATTTATATGCTACTCATTTGCTCACTCTGGCGGAAAAACAGGGTGCACGTGTGTTTAACAGCGGTCAGGCAATGCGCGATTTCAATGAAAAATTGGCCATTTTGAACTTCGCTGATCTGATCAGCCCTACTATAGTGACTACCCGTTCAGCAGATATCCGCACCTTTCTGAGTCAGCATCAGGATATTATCATTAAACCGCTTGACGGCATGGGGGGGATGGGCATTTTCCGCTTAACAAAGCAGGATCCCAATATAGGCAGTATTCTGGAAATGTTGATGCAGATGGATGCCCGCACTATTATGGCACAACGCTACATACCCGAAATTACCCAGGGTGATAAACGAATTTTGGTGATTAATGGTGAAGTGGTGCCTTATGCATTGGCCAGAATACCTCAAAGTGGTGAAACCAGAGGAAATCTGGCCGCTGGAGGCAAAGGAGTAGCTCAAGCTTTAACTGAACGTGATCGTCTAATTGCCCAAACCATTGCTCCAGAATTGATTAAGCGAGGCATTATGCTGGCAGGTCTGGACGTTATTGGCGATTATTTGACTGAAATAAATGTGACTAGTCCAACCGGTTTTCAGGAAATCACCCAGCAAACTGATTGTGATGTTGCCGCTCTTTTTGTAGATGCCATCGCTAATGCTTGATCAAAATGTGCTCTCATCATCTTTAAATGATTGTTATTGACCTTGGGTAGAAATAGATGCAACCAGAAGAAAATCTTTCACAGCAACCGAATAAGCCAGCGACAAAGGGCTTAGTTCATATCTTCCAATCTTTCAAATATTCTATAGATGGATTAAAAGCCGCTTATTCAGAGTGCTCAATTCGGCAATTACTCATCTTTCATACCATTTTAATGGTATTAATCTTTGTTTTGCCTTTTAGCACTATCGTGCGCATGATATTAGTGATGGCAAGTTTTATTAGTCTGATCGTAGAATTATTTAATACTGCAATTGAAGCGGCGGTTGATCATACTTCATTAGAACGACATCCGCTGGCAAAACGAGCTAAAGATACGGGTTCATCTGCACAGCTTGTCGCCATCGTATTAATCATTATTTTATGGGTAATGGCTCTTTGGCAGCAATTTTTACATTGATATTGAATTCATGCACGCCATTTGCAGTGCAAATCATTAACTTGCTTATAGATAATAACCATTCATTATTTCAATAATGATTATCCAACAGCGTCTTACGTACACTAAACTGAGGAAAAAGAGCTCAAGCTTTGATCACAGGCTGGTTAACTTTGCTAACTCAAATAAAATTATTTATTGTTATTATGACAAAATGCTATTCAACCATCGCTCTAATTTTGTTGCAAAATTCATATTAATTTATCAAAGTAATAGATAAGCATAAAGATCAATTTGATTGAAAGCTTTCAACTTAAAATTTCAATTAATCATACCGTTGCAGCATTCTTTAAAGAGAAAGCAAACATTGAAAAACATTTGCTCATCATTGAGCTAATCAACACAATATAAAATAACTCGATTTACTCTAAAACTCGCAACATTTTTTAAATAGTTACCCAATTTAGCTTCAAATATGGCACCAAATGTTCAAAATAAAGTTTTAGATGAATAAAAATGGCTACCATCACGTCTAATATACTTAACGTTATTACATTTAACCGGTATCATATCTGCCTGCCGCTTTGTTAAGGAACGATTTCGCATGAATAGACTGAAATTTACCAAAATGCATGGCTTGGGTAATGATTTCATGGTTATAGATGGGATTAATCAGAACTTTAATCCACATGAAGCACCCATCTGTGCTTGGTCACAGCGTCATACTGGCATTGGATTTGATCAATTATTGTTAATTGAATCTGCTCAAACTCCAAAGGCGGATTTTCGTTATCGTATCTTCAATGCAGATGGTTCTGAAGTGGAACAATGCGGAAATGGTGCCCGATGTTTTGCGCGATTTGTCTATGATAAAGGTTTAACTAAAAAGCATCAGATTGTCGTAGAGACCGCAGGAGGATTGATTGTTCCATGCCTGAATAGTGATGGTTCAGTTACTGTTGATATGGGCATACCACTATTTGCCTCCGAGCAAATTCCTTATGCAGCGATTGATGCTAAAGATGCAGAGCGTATCACTCACCAACTTGTGGTGGGGGTTGAATCAGTTAGTGTTACCTGCGTGAATATGGGTAACCCACATGCTGTCATGTTGGTGCAAGATATCAATCAGGCACCGGTGCATCGTTTAGGTGCCCTGATCGAAACACATGCCCAATTTCCCCAGCGCGTTAACGTTGGGTTTATGCAGGTGTTACCGCCTAGTCACATTTACTTGCGCGTCTTTGAGCGTGGAGTAGGTGAAACGCAGGCCTGTGGTACCGGTGCCTGTGCCGCAGTAGTCGCCGGTATCAGTTTAGGTTTACTGGCTGATGATAAACCTGTGAAAGTTGATTTGCCAGGTGGTCAGCTATCCATCTCGTGGCAACAGCGTCCTGATGCCCACGTAATGATGACAGGTCCGGTACAAACCGTATTTGATGGGGAGATCAATTACTAATGAAAATTACTGAACAAGATGTGTTGGCTTTTTTACAAGCACAACCTGATTGGTTATACCAACATGCGGCGGAATTTGGTTTGCGTCCTTCAGAAAGCAAAATTTTATCCTTTCAAAAAGGAAGCATGCTGGCACTCAAGCGCAAAACAGAAAAAATGGCCGATCAGCTAGTGCAAATATTGGCGGATGCTGAAACCAACCGAGATTTAATGATGAAATTTATGCGTTTTCATCAGCGCTTACTGGCTGTTGAAGATATATCTCAATGGTTGGATGCGATCACAAATGGGCTGAGAGATGATTTTTCCTTGCCCCATCATGTCGTGCGTATTGTGACGAACATACCAGAAAACTGCTCTGTTCCTGCCGAGATAATAGCTGATGCAGAAGTTAAAGCTGCGGCGGCTAAATTGACCAAACCATTATGCGGGGCATTGCCTGTAGTTGCATTGATGCGTCAATTTGCTGATCAGCCTCGGCTTGAAAGCTTTTTACAATTGCCAATACGGTGGCATGATAAAACCATTGCGGTTCTCATTATTGGGCATGAAAATGACGCACATTTTCAACCGGAACAGTCCACTGAGTGGATAACCATAATGGGTGAAAGTTTAGCCATAATTCTGGCTCGCTTGTTGAAATTGGCGGATTGATGGCAAATTTTTTAACTCATAGTATTATTGTTCTATATGCATTTGTATTTATCAGCCAGTGCTTGAAATATCATCTTGCGGGCTGGTTATGGCTAAGTAGCCTATGTTGGCTGATCATTTCGGTGCTGGGCAATATGTTTTTACCTGGATTATCTGGCCTATTTAAACCCACCAATCTTTATCTGATCCCTGTTTATATTTTTTTAGCTGCATTATTCTATGGTAATAAGAAAATATTAAATGCGCAGTCATCCTATTTATCAAATCTTATAGACAGTGGGCGATTACAGTATTTGTCATTGATTATTTGGATAGTATTGATTTCCTGTTTAGGACAATGGATGCCTAATTATTCATCTATTATTTTTTATCTGATAAAAATAATTTTATGGCAACCTATATTCTGGATTGGTAGTCAATGGATTTTAATGTGGGTATTACATCAAAATCAGCAGACAATAAAACGTCCGCTTACTTCACAGGAGTTAGTTTTACTGACAATGCTTTGGCAGTTTTTCTTTGTCTATTTAAGTTTATTAGGTAAAGTGTGATTTGCATACTAAGAGTAGATTTAACTTAAAAGTTTTTTAAACAGGAAAGTGATCAGCACAAATTTATTGATTTAGGACATATAACTATATTAAATTATCGCCAGATATCCCAAAACAAAAAAAGCCGAACATTCGTTCGGCTTTTTTAATTAGCTTATGCTTAGTGTGAAGCAGCAGATGCTGGAGCTGTTTCAGTAGTGATGGTAGTTTCAGAAGCTGTAACAGTAGTAGTAGTTGCAGAAGCTTCAACTGGAGTAGAAGCTGCTGGAGTAGAAGCTTCAACTGAAGTAGTTGTAGCAGAAGCAGCTGGTGCAGAAGCTTCAGAAGCTGCTGCAGAAGCAGCTGGTGCAGATGGTTTCTCATTATTACAAGCAGCCAAGAACAAAGACATCAGGGCAGCAGCAGCTAATAAAGATTTTTTCATGATTATGTACCTTAATCTGTATCAAAAAGTATTACTTTAATGACGGAAGTCCAGTTTTGTTCTCCATGCTGCGCGTAAAAAAACGTACAGGGAGTGTGCAAAACTTGTGCAAATCGAATTATGCCTTGGGTTGCAAAGTATTGCAATGAGGCAATGTTGTATTTTTACTTATCAAAGACCCGGATAAATCATTTTTTACATCTAGGTTAAACTGACATTAGGGTGTCGCAACGTCATCAATAATATATATAATTCTTATAAAAGTATGTATAAATGATTGAAATAGATTATAAAAAGATAAAATGTGCCAATTATTGAAAGAGAAAAAACACTGTTGCAAAATTTCACACCAAAAGTTGTAAAAGTTGTTTTTTTGCAACAAATTGGTTATTGCTGTATCAAATTTGGATCATGAAATCATGATATTTCACCTAGATTCAAACATGATGGCGAAGATAATAAAATATAATTATTTGTTTTATAAAAATATATATCCTCAAATGGTTTAGTTGATTATATAAGCGACTTTATTGCCGAATAGCAAAGTCATCGCTGTTATTTAGCTCAAATTCTATATTTCTCTTCAAATAAAACAAAGCAGCCATTTTTTTAAAGAGATCATCTTGAGTTATATTTTTGTGCCATGTTAAAAGATTTGAAATTCAGCGCAGAGAACGGTGTGATCTCTCTGTGATTAAGAAAAATGTTTCCCAAGACTTCATTGATACAACCCTATTTGTTAATTTGATTGATCGATTGAATAAAAAAATATTAAATATTAGCTTGAGAAACATTCAGCTCTATTTTGCGGTCTATGTGAAGATTGAAGCGTAGTATAATTACTGAATTAAAACGAGTCTTTCTTACAATTGCGTCAGATCTATCGGCAGAAAAAAAGATCGTTCATTACAGATTTCACAGAATAATATTTTTGGATACAGACCATGACTCAAAACTCTGAACGTGAGAGTATGCACTATGATGTAGTAATTGTCGGTGCAGGACCTTCTGGACTAAGTGCGGCCATTCGTTTAAAACAACTAGCCATTACTCAACAGCGTGATTTAAGTGTCTGTATCATTGAGAAGGCTTCAGAAGTTGGAGCCCATATCTTATCTGGAGCAGTCCTTGATCCTTGTACATTGACCGAACTTATTAGCGATTGGGCGAATAAAAATGCACCGTTACATTGTCCGGTAGAGGAAGATAAATTACTTTTTCTAACTAAAAAACAAGCTTTTCGTCTTCCCACGCCATCAACATTTCGCAATAAAGGAAATTATATTATTAGTCTTGGTGTGTTTTGCCGCTGGTTGGCACAACAGGCTGAAGATCTAGGTGTTGAAATTTATCCAGGATTTGCCGCTACAGAAGTGTTATATCATGCGGATGGCTCGGTACGTGGTATTGCTACTGGTGATATGGGTGTTGAAAAAAATGGACAACACGGTGCCAATTATCAGCAAGGGATGGAGTTATTGGCTCGGCAAACCATTTTTGCAGAAGGATGCCGTGGCTCGTTAACCAAAACATTATTGCAGAAATTTGACTTAACCCACAATTGTCAGCCGCAGACCTACGGAATTGGTATCAAAGAGTTATGGTCCATTGATCCAGCAAAATCTAAACCAGGTAGGGTAATGCACTCGATTGGTTGGCCATTAGATCAGAAAACCTACGGTGGTTCTTTTATGTATCACCTCAATGATAATAAAGTGGCCGTGGGAATGGTAATTGGGTTGGATTATCAAAATCCGTATTTATCTCCATACGAAGAATTACAACGTTATAAAACACATCCTGCAATTCGTCGCACCTTAGAAGGGGGTCAGTGCATTGCCTATGGCGCTCGCGCCTTGAGTGAGGGCGGGTTACAAAGCTTGCCGAAACTTTCTTTTCCAGGAGGTGTGTTGGTAGGAGATAGCGCCGGCTTTCTGAATGTTCCTCGAATTAAAGGCATTCATACCGCCATGAAATCAGGCATGCTGGCTGCCGAGGCGGTAATGGAGGTCATTGGTTCACAAATAAACGAAGCCACCAACAGCGAAGCAGTGAATTATTCCAGTTTGTTTAGACAAAGTTGGCTGCATGCAGAACTACATAAGGTTCGAAATCTGCGTCCTGCTTTCAAATGGGGGCTATTGGGTGGATTAGGATATGGAGCATTAGAAGAATATCTTTTTCGTGGTAAAGCACCATGGACTTTACGCCATCATGGCACCGATCACGGTTCTTTAAAAAAAGCTCAGCAATGCAAACCTATTGTTTATCCAAAACCTGATGGCAAATTAACTTTTGATCGAATGTCATCTGTATATTTAGCTGCAATCAGCTACGATGAAAATCAGCCGGTTCATTTAAAACTCACCAAGCCTGAAGTAGCCATAGATATTAATTATCATGAGTATGCTAGTCCGGAAACACGGTATTGTCCGGCGGGGGTATACGAAATTGTAGAAGAGGGCGGAAAACCACATTTACAAATCAATGCGCAGAATTGTGTTCAATGTAAAACCTGTGATATTAAAGATCCCACCCAAAACATTACTTGGACATGTTCTGAAGGTGGCAGCGGACCCAATTACGCCGAAATGTAACGGGTCATGCAATTACCAATCATTAATTAACCCTAAATATCATTAAATTAGCGTTAATTAATGTTCTCTTTCGTGAAAAAAAGCGTAAGTTGCGTCGTGAAAAAGTTCCACTTGAGGATTCTCTTCATATTCCAATTGGGCAACTTCATGATCAAATCCTAAGCGAATTGATTCAGTTGCCAATTCAGCAATATCAGTAGGAAGCGCGCGTAACAAGCCTTTTAGGGCAGTTGCCAAAACCTTATTTTGCATCAATAAAGCTTCCTGTTGCTCCTCTAGAAATTCTATACGCTGATCAGATGAAGTCATATCTACATTCCTTTTACACGAATAAATTAAATGTGAGTTTAGCATTTTATTGTTTAAATGTTGCTATAATAAATGCAAACAGGAGCACAGAAATTAAGTGCAGCCTTTTCATTTAGTTTTGATTTAACTAAAAGTGAGAGCATGGTGAAAAACCGACACGAAAATCGCAATCAATTTGTTTTTACTTTAGATGAAGAGAGTAATACCAAACCACCATATTCATCAAAAAAGGCTGAACGTCTCGCATCGCCTGCACAACATCAGGAAGCAACCCCTGCATGGGAGCGAACATTGGAACAAATGCGCCAGCTTAAAAAAAGGGTGGAAACCACCGCACAAGTGCATGCTCCCAATCAGACAGTCCGCCAAAGTCAGCCAGCTGTTACTACTCGTATGAACAAACCATTCGAGCAAGAACAGAGTAAACGAGCCATTCCAGCTGAAGCACATAAAACTAGAACTGCTCGTTCATCCGCGAAGACTACTCAGACAACACAGCAATCCTTTTCACTTCAGTCTCAACAGACGAATGAAGTTTTGCTGGATCCAGTACAGCGAGAACGCGCCTATCGCACCTATTTACAACAATGGCAGCAAAAACACACATTGGAAGTGAAAGAACAAGAGTCTGTTTTGAATGATACAGCTCTACTTATCCAAGAAGATTGGCTGGCAGCGCAGAATTGTTTACAAAGTGCCGTAGATATCAATACACCAACATGCTGCACCATCAGTTTGCAAGGAAATCAATCCAGCATTGTAGAAGAAAACCACGTAACGGCAGATGTCAATCAAGCAGATGAAATCAATGCAGTGCAAGATACAACAAACCAACCAGCAATACACGTTCACATGCATGTCATTGAACCAAGAGGAATCGCTAATCGTGGTGTTGCATGCATATCTGAGCAAGAACTGTTACAGCAGCTGAGTGAAAAACTGCGCCCGCATCTGGCCGATGTGTTAGCAGGAATGGTTCGGGTGGCTGTACAACGACATACCGCGGGTTTGGTGACAACCTTACAGCGTGAATTATTGGCAGAAGTGCCCACGGCTGTAGAAGAAGTGTTAAAACACAACCTAACTCAAGTTATGAATAAAATTAAAAAGAATCAGCGATAAGCTTAAATGGTTGATGTGTAACATCAATATAGATGACCACCTAATCGAATGCGCTTTGAATTAAACGATATTCGGGGGTATTGATGTTCACATCAGCTTTAATTAGCTAATCGGCAATCAACCTATTTTGCCAATTAAACTTTTTTATGTAATTGGTGTGAGTGGAAAAATTTTGTATTATATTGCAGTAATATTTGTAGTTTGTGCCAGTATAGCTCAGTAGGTAGAGCAGCGCACTCGTAACGCGAAGGTCGTAGGTTCGATTCCTATTACTGGCACCATCTGGTTTTTTGCCTATTCAAACTATAGCTAATATTCAATTAGCCCGTTTAATATTGGTTGAAATAGTAGAATACAGTTCATGATATTTAAAACTAAGATTGGGGATAGAGCGATATACCAACCAATACCTAGATCTGTTCTAAAGTAAATCTAACTATCTCATTATTAAAATGAAAAATGCATCATGCAAGTATAGCAATGAATAAAATCTAAATATAATTTATTGATATATTTAATTAATATGCCATTTTTAAATTCAACACTATTTTGATTAAATGCAATTCAGAAAATTCTGAAAAATCGACTAACTATTAAGTTCAGATGCACCTAAATAATTAGCCGAAAAGTTATTTGCTGAGCAGATATTGATGTACAAGCATTGCCCTTTAATGTGTCTCATAAAATATATCTGAACTTCAACAGCAGAATTTATGCACCTTAATTTATGATAATTGTTCAGAGGCTTTCCCTTGCCGAGCATATCTTTGAGCCAGAACAGCACAAACCATAATTTGCAATTGATGGAAAATCATCAACGGCAGGATCAGTATTCCAACAGTATTAGCCGGAAAAAGTACATTGGCCATAGGAACACCATTAGCAAGACTTTTTTTGGATCCACAGAATACAATCGTGATTTCATCCGCTTTATTAAAACCGAGTGCACGCGCGGCAAAAGTATTAATGGCAATCACCACAAACAGAATAATCAGGCTCACGATAACAATTACCCCAATCGAGCCTAAGTTCATTTTATGCCATAATCCTTCCACAATAGCGTCACTAAAGGCGACATAAACGACCAATAAAATAGAGGAGCGGTCAGTACGATTGATCCATACTTTATGCTTATAGATCCATCCAGCTAAAAGAGGGCGAGATAAGTGTCCCAATACAAACGGCAGCATCAGTTGCAACAGAATTGATACAATAGCACCTGTGGTATCGACATGTTGACCATTGGTTGGCATTAGTAAACCCACTAACACTGGTGATAAAAATACCCCAAGTATGCTGGAGGCGGAGGCGCTGCAAACAGCAGCAGCTACATTACCGCCGGCAACCGAAGTGAAAGCTATGGCTGATTGAACTGTTGCAGGTAAAGTGCACAAATATAAAAAACCAACATAGAGCTCCGGACGAATCCATGTTGGCGTGAAAAACTGCAAACTTAATCCAATAAGTGGAAACAGAATGAATGTGCTGCAAAATACCAGCAAATGCAATCGCCAGTGTTTGATTCCTTCTCCAATGGCCTTACGTGATAACTTAGCTCCATGCATAAAAAATAGCAAAGCTATGGCACCCGTAGTCAGATAGCTAAAAAAGGTCTTGGCATTACCCTGACAAGGTAAAATCGTTGCGGTGCCGACAACCGCTAACATAGCCAATAAAAATGGATCGATATAAAATTTTTTTAGTAAATTTGAAATAGTCATGATAATTAACAGTTTCAGGCTTTGAAAAAAGGGCAGGTCAAGGTTTAAGCCCAACAACATAGCCAAAGTTTTTACTGTTCAAGCAACCTAAAAATTAAATGGAACATCCGATCAATGGTGCAACGGTCATTGATATCTGCTTCATCTCCCAGTTAGAGAGCAGTGAATGCCCAAAAGACAATACTGCCGTGAAAATTGACCTTCTAACTTAGATAACAGCGAGTGTATAACCATAAAAAACAAGCGGCTAAAGAAAAATCTTTCGCCGCTTAATTTCTACCTAAATATACAGTTTAATCCCAGGAAAGTCAGCGTCGATAAAATAGCGGCAGAAGGTAAAGTAATCACCCAGGCCAATACAATTGGCTTCATTAATTTCCAGTTGGCATTCCGATTAACTAATCCGATACCTAATACTGCACCCACCAAAATATGTGTGCTAGATACGGGTAAGCCCATTAAAGTAGCAAACATCACAATCGTTGCAGAAGAAAGCTCAGCGGTAAATCCAGAAGCAGGGTGCATTTTAGCTAAATTCGTTCCCACCGTCTGAATCACTTCTTTTCCAATAAACCACAATCCTACAATTAGGGCAACACCAAATGTGACCATGACCGGAGCAGGAATTTGTGCATTAGAATCAATTCCAATACTGCCGCTACGAATAATATCCATTATGGCAGCAAAAGGACCAACTGCATTTGAGATATCATTGGCTCCATGACTGAAAGCAAAACCGGCAGCAGTAAACACCTGCATCCAGCTAAACATAAGAAATGTAGATTTGCTCAGATCCTTGCGTTTCAAAGTTTTGGCATAAATAAAAGTAGCCATCCACACCAAAGCACCGATCATGATAATCAACATAAAATTAGTCACTGCTGAGAATCCCAGATGTAAATTGGTCAATCCTTTAAATAGCAGCATAGCAACAATCATCATACTGCCACATGCTGAAATCAAAGGAACCCAATTATGCAGTGCTTTAAAAGTATCTATACTGCTTTTGCGTTTTTCAATATCGACTAGGCCACGATAAAATTCAGACTCTAAATCTTCGACACTATAGTCAGGATCATTATAAATTTCGGCATCCCGAGCAATTGCAGAAGAGACACTGATTTTGTCTGCTTCATTCAAACTTTCAAACCAAGCTTTATGTCTTTCCTTATAAGCTTTTTTTTCCTGTTTGATTTCTTTAAGCGCAATATTCATTCGCTCATTGTAATCCAGTACCCGCTTCTTGATTTGTCCAAACATAATGAACGACAGTGCCCCACCCAGTAAAGGCGACACAATCCATGACAAACCAATTTCTCCCATCTTATCCCATTGAACCAAATTAAACGCGCTGTTATTACCGGTAACAATAAAGCCTAAGCACAAACCTGAGCCAACTAATCCACCAATAAGTGAATGAGTAGTCGAAACTGGTAAACCTTTTTTAGAAGCAATTAACAACCAGATGGCTGCCGCCAATAAGGCTGCCAGCATTACATTGATACATTGCGAAGGAGATAGATTCATTACGCCAAGATCGATAATCCCATGGCGAATGGTTTTCGTCACCTCTCCACCTGCGATGACAGCACCAGAAACTTCAAATACGGCCGCAATTCCCAAAGCTTGGGGAATCGTTAAAGTTCCGGCGCCTACACTGGTACCAAAAGAATTGGCTACATCATTGCCACCAATATTGAACGCCATAAATGCACCAAAAAGCGTTGCAATAATAAACACCAAAGGGGAGTGATGATTGGTATAACCCAGTCCCCAATAAATAAAGTAAGCAATCGTGCCAATTAATAAGGCTGCAAAGGCGTAATTTACCCGCATAAGCAGAGGAGAACGCAAAGAAGATGTCTCAGATGCCATAATGTTTTAACAAATGGAAAAAGATGATAAAGCACATGTAGACAATACACGCTGACCACAGTGCTGCGAAATTTTCGACATTATAAAGATTTTTATATGATCGGGAGTAAATTGTGTTAATAAATCTACTCTTAACGGTAAGAAAATATTTAAAATTCGAAATGTTTTTGTCAAATTATTTATATTCCCCAGCCATGAGCAATGAAAAAGTCGAACTATCAAACATCAAACACCCAATCAGTTTAGTTTATACCATGAAAATAGTTTTAGTGCAGCATCGACCTGAGACTGTTTCAAATTTGTCCTTAAAATTATGCCACTGATTCTGAATGGGGATAAAAGAGTTTACATAAGGGTTAAAAGAGATTAAGTCGGAATTTCACAACTGAAAAAATCAGCTTAAAAGCGTGAGCTTAAACTTCAAATAAGACACATTTCAAATTTAACACCACGCAAAGATTTGAATTTAAATGCATTTTAGCTCAATCTTAAGCATTATCAATGTGGGGCATCTCCTACACCACACTTAGTTTAAAATTTTATCTACCCGCAAATCATGTAGTCAAATATGCCAGCAAACCCATTTAAAAATAGGCAATAGATAAACAACTTCGGTTTTAAATTAGTTGTTTATAGCCTTAATCTTAACCTGTTTCATCCATATATGTACCTGCTAAAAAGAGGCTTAAATGCTTGTTCCAACCCGTTAAAATCGCTGCAATCATTTTTTTGTGAAAAAGTTGCAGCCAATATCGGCATCGAAAATTTAGCAATTGATCGTCATCGCCTGATGCCAATTGGAAAAAATCTGCTTAAAAATTATATTCAGTTGATTCAAAATATGAGCAAAGCGATCAGTTATAGATTAGACTGAACAAATGTAACTGCATGTATAAAACTCAATTTAAGAGATAAAAAAATGTCTAAATGGTTTTATCCGGAACCTCAAACATCACCCACTTTGACCGGTGTATTATTAATTAATCTTGGAACACCTGCAGCGCCAACAGCAGCAGCTGTGAGACCATTTTTGCGCGAATTTTTGTCGGATCAAAGAGTCGTAGAACTCCCGCGCTGGTTATGGCAGCTCATTCTCAGGGGGGTCATTCTGCCTATTCGAAGTGGTAAAAGTGCTCAAGCATATCGCAGCATATGGCAGGAAAATGGTTCCCCTTTGCTCACTGAAACACAGGCTCTAACATCTGCTTTAGCACAACAATTGCCCCATGGCATCGTCACCAAATTTGCCATGACATATGGCGAACCCAGCGTAAGCAGCGTAATACAGCAAATGAAAGAAGCGGGAGTGGGCAAATTAGTGGTCCTCCCGTTATATCCCCAATATGCTGCCTCCAGTAGTGGCGCGGCATTAGATCAGGTATGGCGCGTTTTGCTGCAACAAAGAACACAAATGGCTGTGCAAAGTATTCCTAGTTTTTTTGCCGACCCAGCATATATAAAACTAATGGCTCGGCATATACGTCATTTTTGGCAGCAACACGAACGAGGTCAGCGTTTATTATTTAGCTTTCATGGTATTCCTCTGGCACATCATACAGCAGGGGATGATTACGTGCGCCAATGTCAAGCAACGGTGCAATTACTGGCGGAAGAGTTAAACTTGACAAAGAATGAATATCAATTGGCTTTCCAAAGTCGATTCGGCTATGCACCTTGGGTGGGACCAAACACACAGGATTTATTCGTTCAGTTACCACAAGCCGGCGTGACTAAAGTAGATGTCATTTGTCCGGGATTTGTCACTGATTGCCTCGAAACCTTAGAGGAAATCAACATTCGTGGGCGAGCTGATTTTTTGGCGCATGGGGGCAAATTATTTAACTATATTCCATGCATGGATGCCACTAAAGAATGGGTTGAAGTTCTTTTCTCAGTGTTAAAAAACCAGTGGTGATATGACGATCACAATATTTGTTAAGCAAAATGCCACACTATAATCACATGTATAGTGTGGCTGGTTTAAAAATTTAATTTCTTTCGTGTTGAGGAATAATTCTGGCAATTAAAGCTCGATCTTTACCGTGCATATGCGGAATTTGAACTTCAATCCCATTTCCGGAAGCAACATTGACCGGATAACCTTTACGAGTCATCTCTTGCAAAATAATTATCTGGTTACCGCTCGGGTGAATAATTTCCAATTGATCACCAATAGAGAATTTGTTTTTTACCTCGATCGTTGCCCAGCCTGCTTCATCAACCGAAGTCACTTTCCCTACATATTGGCTTTGCTTGGATAATGAATGACCCGATAAATAGTTTTGATACTCCTGTGTCTGGTGTCGTTCCAAAAAGCCAGTGGTATAACCACGATTGGCTAAACCTTCTAATTCAGCCAGCAAAGAATAATCAAAAGGCTTACCGGCTACAGCGTCATCTATAGCACGTCGATAAACTTGAGCAGCACGGGCGACGTAATAAACCGACTTTGTCCGCCCCTCAACCTTAAGAGAATCCACACCGATTTGAGCCAGTTTGGCTACCTGTTCCACCGCACGTAAATCCTTCGAGTTCATAATATACGTGCCATGCTCATCTTCCATAATCGGCATCATATCGCCAGGACGATTTGCTTCCTCAATCAGATAAACCTTATTGGCTAATGGGTGGCGTTGCTGCTCATTCAATCCAGTTAGTGCTTCTTGTTCAGAATTTATCTTAGCTTGATTAAAATTAAAGTCAGCTAATACCCCTACATCGCCGCTATCTGTATGAGAAGTGTCGTGTACTTTATAATCCCAACGACAAGCATTGGTGCAGGTACCTTGATTTGGGTCACGATGATTAAAATAGCCAGACAAAAGACAGCGGCCGGAATAAGCGATACATAACGCACCATGCACAAATACTTCCAGTTCAATGTCTGGACATTGCTGCCGAATTTCAGCTATTTCATTAATACTCAGTTCGCGTGACAAAATAATTCGCTCAATTCCGATACTTTGCCAAAACTGCACTCCCCATGCATTGGTTGTATTGGCCTGAACAGATAAATGAATGGGAATGTCTGGCCATTTTTCCCGCACCTTCATAATCAAACCTGGATCAGCCATAATTAAAGCATCTGGACGCATGGCAATTATCGGTTCCATATCAGCCAAATAAGTTTTTAATTTAGCATTGTGCGGTAAAATATTACTGGCAAGAAAAAATTTTTTTCCTCGAGCATGCGCTTCACTAATGCCCTGTTGCAAAACAGGCAAATGAGCAAATTCATTATTTCGAGCGCGAAGAGAGTAGCGGGGTGTACCCGCATAAACAGCATCTGCGCCATAATCAAAGGCAGTCCGCATGCGTTCAAGTCCGCCCGCAGGCAATAATAATTCAGGTGCTTTCATGAAACTGCAAACTTTCTTAAATAATTCAATATTTTTAGGCAGCCGATTGAACATAAATCGGCTGCCTAAATAGATAAATAATATAACTTAAAATTATCCGCTTTTTCCTTCAGAGGGTCAATTAAAATGACATTTACCGCTATAATAACCGTTCAAAACTAACTGAATCAGATTATATCCAACATGTCCAATCATCGAATCAATCACCAGCCAGCCTTTTTATTGTCTTCCAGACCTTGGAGTGAAAGCAGTTTACAGATTGAAATTTTTTCTCGTGATTATGGCAGAGTGGCGATGCTAGCACGCAGTGCGCGTAGACGACAAAGCGAACTACGTGGAGTTCTGGTTCCCTTCATCCCACTAAGCTTATCCTGGTATGGTAGTCAGGAACTTAAAACATTACATCGAGCTGAGTGGATAGGAGGGTGGCGTCAACCGCATGATCAAGCACTGTTCAGCGCCCTTTATGTGAACGAGCTGGTGCAAAAATTGACTGCTCGAGAAGATAAAATGCCAGAAATCTACGATGCAATGTTAAGTGTGCATCAATCCTTGGCGCAAAATACTAATCTTGTCGTATTACGCTATTTTGAATGGACATTACTGCGCGTAATGGGTATAGCACCTGATATCAGCCAGGATGAACAAGGACAGAAAATCATACCGGAGCAACGCTATTGGCTAGGACCAGAACATCCCCCCGTATTATTGGCTAAAGCAAATCACGCATCCCATGAGCAAGGTGTGGTGGTATCTGGTCACACATTACTTGCACTCAACAGCAAAACACTTTCCGATACACCCGAGTGGCAAGCAGAAGCCATTCGCCTGACCAGAATGATGCTCGATTTTCGCTTGCCAGAAGGCATTTTAAGCCGTCGCGTGCTAAGACAACTACAGCAACTGTCATTCAAGTAGCTAATTTAATAAATTTAAATTAAAGGAAGAGATTTTATTGAGCTTTGCCATCATTTCATCAGTTAATAGAAAGGCTAAAGTACTTAAATTAAAGATATTCATCTAGCAAAAATAAAATATGCAAAATAAATTACTATAATTCATAAATGCGAAAATCTTAATCATGGGAAATCATATTCAATAAACGGTCCGTGAATGAGATAAATAGCGAGAATCATCTACAGAAAATTATTTACCTGATATTTAGCAGCAAAAATAAACTATATGGTTCAAATAGAGCAATATTTAAGAAAAATAAACTAAAACATCAATGAGCATTATTTATATCTCAGTAGTTCATAACCAAAATTACTCTAATCCAAGAAATTAATAAATAAAACTGAATGACATCAAACTATACTTTTTTTAACACTAAGAAAGATATAAATAAATTAAACTCTAAATACAAAAAATATTTTTTATTTGTGTAGAGACTTATAGAAGAAGTGATATACAACAGCCATTACGCCAATTTTATTTAACATATGATTTTATTCATAAAAAGATTTGTAATCAGGGTATTTTTTTATAAATTCTTAATGATTTTCGATTTCTTTAGCCCTGACATATTTCCAGTCAATTATTTGATCATTCCATTTTTGTTCTGTATCGATTGTAAATTGATCAAACCATCTCCATTCTTTTGTACATAAATTTTCTGTAGCAGTATAGATATTTTCACCAATGATATTTACACATCTATCATATAATGCATAAATTTTAGAAGTTTCATCTATAACTAAAGCTAATTCACCATTTAAAGATCCAATTCTATTTAATGCTTCACACCCAATAATTTTTGGATATATTGATTATTAACACATCATATCCAATAAAAGATTTTTCTAATATAAAAGAGATATATCTGTCATTTAATATATTTTGGGGATGATAAATCTCTATTTTACCCAATTCAGAATAAAATTTTTTAAAACTAGCTAAAACAATATATCCTCTGTCTTTAAGCATATCTATCTCTTTTTCTATATCTATATGCCTATTCTCATACCAACCTTCTTGGTCTAATATTTTTTTAGTTGTTTGTGAAAAATATTTCTTGATCATGTTTATGATTTTTGAGCTGTCTTATCTTTTCTATTTTTTTTACTGGCAGCTTCTTTCTCAAGCTTTCGCTTCTACTTTTAATTTTTCTCTTCGATCTGATAATTTATATATGCAATAACTATCCCCTCCATCAGCACTAATGTCAGAATGGAATACGCAAATATTATCAGGATAAAGACAGCTCAACTCAGCTTAATCTAAAAAACCTTTCTTTTTTAATTCTTGATCATTCATATAATCTTTGTATAGTAAATAACATACCATCCCTATAATAGGCATGAATATTACTAACATTAAAAGTAATAGAACGGCACACATTTTCACACTCCTTCAAGAATTTATTTCCTGGCCCCAACAAAATAATGTTGTTCCATTAAATTTACTTCTTTAATACAGGTAATACTTAACATATCACAAAACGCCTAAATGCTTGGCAAATCATTTTTTAATGATCCTTTTCCAAAATAACTAAGTATGCTTCGCGATCCCAGAATAGCATCATACGACGTATCTCTCTTTCCATAGTCACAACCCGCCATCCTTGCTTAGCATGTTTATTGATGAATGCAGTAAATTTGATCGGATCTACTTTAGCTGAGCCTAATATCAACGATGATAGCATAGCTTCTTGATAAATGATGACTTTATATTCTTTCATTAAATAATCCCAACATCAATTAATAACAACTTCAAAATTATAATCTTCTAACAAATATTAAGTAATAGTACTAAAAAACTAATTTATATTAGCTAAATGATAAAATTAACGCAAGTTTTAAACATCATTAAATGAATTAAAAAATTTAGTTGGCAAGCTTATTCATGATATGATTGCTAATGTAAAGGCAACATTAACAGGCAAATATTAGAAGCTATTGCTGACACTTTAGTTCAAGAAGTATTCAAAACATAAGAAGGCTCTGGAAAACATGCAGAAAGAATTGGTTGGGAATCTTTAGAAAATAAAGGTATTGCTAATGAAGTGTTACAAAAATATATTGTGAGTGAGAACCTTATGCATTACCAAGAGGTAGAGATAAATCAGGTAAAGGAGGGGGATGTAAAGCAGCTTTAAATAATCAATTCCCTAATGCCGAAATTACTCATAGTTTTGATTATCCAGATTCAACAAAAGAAACTAGAACAGCTAGAGAAGCTGCAAAGGCTGAAAGAAAACTGATTTTTCAACAAGATCAATAAAACCAGTTTATCCTGCTAATAAAGGAGAAGAATGAAAAATAAACTAGAGCAAATCAAATTATTTTTTAAAGATAATTTAATTATAAAAAACTATAACAATGATTTAAGAGATAGTTTAAATATTGAAGATGCAGAAATACTATTCAATATAGGTTTACCAAATTCGACAGAATTAGATTTTAAATTTACAAAAGAAATTAAATATCTTAATAATAATGAATTAATTTTAGATGATAGTGAAAATGGAAAGATAATATACAATATTACAAATAAGCAAGTATATTTATTGTTTCCTTCAGATAAGAAAAAAATGATATTAAATGATGGATTATTTCAGTTTCTATTCTCTATATATTATTATGAATTATTTTTAAATAATTGGAAAAATGATAAAACAAATAGAGCACATTACTTTAATGATTTTGAAAAAAAAATGAATATATTAAATCATAATTATGAAAGTTTAGATTATTATTGGGAAGCAATTATAGAAGAGTTATCACCTATTTAACAAAAAATTCAATAAGTTTATTATTTCTACCAATAGAACTGATTATTATAAGAATCCTTTCTGTAAATGGATTTGTGGGAAGGTCTGTGTTTGCTGTTTATCGAGGAGCTAATGTGTATTGCATGTCCGATACCAAGGGTTTTGATGCCGGACAGGTTGCCAAAACTTCTGCCCAAAGTTTTGGTTCTAAGAAACGGCCGGCTATTATTTAGGAAAAATTGTAGTTGATGCAGGAGCAGCCCTTAAAGATGATTTTTCTATAAATAGTATAGATTTGATGATAGAAAATTTATCAAAACATAAAACATGAAAGCTCAATGTGGACAATATAACTTATTTTAGTCATAAATTCTAAGATAAATGTGCCAAACGCATAACTTAACACCAATTCAAGCCCTTTTTTAAAACTAGAATACTTTATAGGATAAGAGGATTTAAACTAAACAGTTTTAATATATCATTGAGTAGATTCATTTTTTTCATTGAAAACTCAGTACCTGCTGTTTCAACTGACTAACACAGCGAAATTATTCTGTCATTGATAAACTGCCGAGTTTGCCCAGTTGGGTTGAAAACATCCAAAAAAAGAATATGGAGTTATACTTTTTAATAATAATACATCAACATTTTTTTATATCAAATATATCGTTCAACATACCGATACCAATCAGGACTTAAAGCAGACTTAATTTCCTACTTTTTTAATCTTAGAAATTTAGGTTTTTTGTCGCTGTAATTAAACACATTGATGGCATAAATTCACGTGTAAAAAACTTAAATTCTCATCATTTAGCATTAAACTTTACAGTAATTCTTTTATTATTATTGGTGATGAATAATATGTCAAATAGTTATGGAAAAATTAAGATAATAAATTGTAGACTCCGATTAAATTAAGCAATGCTACATTTAAGATTTAATAATGTTGATTATTATTAATGATCTGTAAACCAATCTTGAGACAAAATATTGAGTTAAACTGTTAAATAAATGATCCAATATAACATTTACTATATATTTAACTTGAATTTAATTTTTGCAAAAAAATTACAATATAATCGATACTCAAACTTAAATTTGATAGTTAAACTAAAAATATAATATTTGAAATATCAATAAATTAAAACCAAATATGATTTTAAATCAAATCATATTAGCTATTTTTCATTATGGCAATTCACAATTATAAAAAGCAATAAATTAAAAAAATACTCAAATAACTCAAGTACTAATGTTTATAGATAAATAAAATCAAAGCATACCATGCACTATTAAGTGAAAATAAGTTAAGATATGTAGTATAATACATGGTGTAGATGACTTAATTTAACCAATGCTTAACATTAAAAAATAAAAATAAATAATATTTGAAATGTCAATACGCAACTTATTGATCACTTCAAACTATTAAAAAATAACATTTGCATAGACGTAATGATTAATTGCAGCAGTCATTTCTTGGATAATATTATAAGGAGTAATCATGTCAGAAAGTTTTCAAAACGAAGTACCACCAGCACGTGTCAATATCAAACTAGATTTACATACTGGTGGAGCGAAAAAACAGGTTGAATTGCCATTAAGATTATTAGTTGCAGGAGATTTCAGTTTTAAAGATAGTGATACTCCTTTGGCAGAACGAGAAAAAATCTCCATTAATAAGAACAACTTCGATGCAGTTCTTACAGAAATGAATCCAAGTGTCAAACTCTCTGTACCCAATGCACTGGCTGATGATGATTCAGAAATTCCGGTTAATCTTGATTTCAAATCCATGAAAGATTTTCATCCAGAACACATAGTCCAGCAAGTACCTGAGCTGAAATCATTACTGGCAATGCGTAACCTGTTAAGAGATTTGAAATCGAATATTCTTGACAATGCAATATTACGCAAAGAACTGGAGAAAATCCTACAAGACAAAAATTTATCCGATGAGTTGCGAAAAGAATTAGAAGCCATCTCACCGATTATTTCTAAAGAATAAAAAATTAGGGGATTAAAACATGCAGAAAAATATGCAGAAAAACGCCTCAGCTCAGGCAAAAGATGCCGTAAAACAATCTGTTTATGAATCATTATTTGACAAAATAAATCTGAACACCGTTTCAACAGCACCAACCTTTGATCATTTTACTAATAACACAGCCTTGTCCGAGTCTGCTACTAATGAGCGTATTTCAGTTGCGATCAATGTATTTTTGAAAATGATTCAAGATAGTTCACAAACTGTTGATAGATTGGATAAAACATTATTAGATTTTCATATCGCAAAACTGGATAAATTAATCAGTAGCCAGTTAGATAATATCCTGCACCATCCTGAATTCCAGGCAATTGAAGGTACTTGGCGTGGATTAAAATTTTTAGTCGATCGGACCGATTTTCGGCAGAATGTCAAAATTGATGTACTTGATATTTCCAAAGATGCACTTATACGCGATTTTGAAGATTCTCCAGAAGTCATCCAAAGTGGTCTATATAGCCATACCTATATCAATGAATACGATACTCCGGGTGGGCAGCCATTTGCTTCAATTATTTCTGCTTATGAATTTAATCGTTCACCACAAGATATCGAATTGCTGAGGAATATATCTAAAGTTTCTGCTGCTGCACATATGCCTTTCATCGGTTCCGTTGGTGCTGAGTTTTTCGGCAAAGAATCAATGGAAGAAGTCGCCTCCATCAAAGATATTGGTAATTATTTTGACCGTGCTGAATACATCAAATGGAATAGCTTCCGTAACACTGATGATGCGCGTTATATTGGTCTTACCTTACCACGGTTCCTAGCACGTTTGCCATATGGTAGCGATACCGTTCCAGTTCGCAGTTTTAATTATACTGAAGAAGTTAAGGGTCCTGATCACAACCGCTACTTATGGTCAAATGCCACATTTGCCTTTGCAGCCAATATGGTAAGAAGTTTTATTAAAAACGGTTGGTGTGTACAAATTCGTGGACCACAGGCAGGCGGAATGATTGAAAATCTGCCAATCCACCTATATGACTTGGGTTCTGGTGCTCAGATGAAAATTCCAACCGAGGTATTAATACCAGAAACACGAGAATTTGAATTTGCCAATTTAGGTTTTGTTCCACTATCTTTCTACAAAAATCATGACTTTGCCTGCTTTTTTTCAGCAAATTCAACACAGAAACCAGCACTGTACGATACGAAAGAAGCGACAGCCAATAGTCGCATCAACTCTCGTTTACCTTACATATTCTTGTTGTCTCGCTTAGCGCATTATCTCAAATTGATTCAGCGAGAAAACATTGGTATGACTAAAGATCGTCGTGTTTTAGAAGTGGAAATGAATAACTGGATTCAAAATTTGGTTACTGAAATGACCGATCCTAGTGATGAATTGCAGGCATCACATCCCTTACGCCAAGCTAAGGTAATGGTAGAAGATATTGAAGATAATCCTGGCTTCTTCAAAATCAAACTGTTTGTTATTCCGCACTTCCAAATTGAAGGCATGGATATAAACCTTTCACTGGTATCCCAAATGCCAAAAGCCAAAAAGTAGATCTTTTTAAAGCAAAGCAAAATCTACCGATGGTTATCTATCGGTAGAAAACAGCTACAGGAGAGAATAACAAAATGTCGCGTGCCATTATTTGTAAAGGAGATACAACTACGCACGGCGGGGTGGTGCTTGAAGGTGATCCGATGGTGAAAATTGAGGGAAGGTCTGTGGCGCGTAAAGGAGATAAAGTCAAGTGTCCCAAATGTTCAGGTATTCAATACATCGTTGAAGGCAGCCCTCAATTAACCGTGCAGGGGCGGCCTATGGTATTGGAAAACATGAAAACCAGCTGCGGAGCCCGTTTATTATCCCGGCAATCAATCGGTAAATGTAAATAATCCATACAGATAGAACAGGTTGTAATTTGAAGATCATTAATCCAATTTGGTACGAAGGTACCTTACTGTTACCACAAATCTTTCAACAGCAGGAATTAATGCAGCAGGCTAATGCGTTTAGTATATTAAAACATACACGTGTATTGCCTTGGGGCGTAATTCGTATGGATATTGATAACAATAGTTTGTCATTAAATAAGCTCAAATTGGCAGATTGTGCGGTATCCTTTCAAGATGGTACCTGGTTTGATTCCCATCAGATGCAGTTTTTACCTCCATCGCGTGATTTGTTACAGATGCCAGAAGATATTTTTGAAACAACCGTATATTTGACTCTGCCCGAACTCAATACGGTGGGCAGTAATCTGTTGGAAAATAACGATAATGCTCCATTAAGATATTCCAAGCAATTTACTGCAGTAACAGATTTATATGGTAGCCAACAAACAGAAATCGCAGAAAAACGCTTAAATTTCAGCCTAAAATTTGACTATGAAAACCGGCAGAATTTTCTGGCCATACCCATACTTCGTCTGATAAAAAATCAAAATAATCTGTGGCAACCAGATATAGAATATGTGCCGCCATTATTCAGTATAGGTAGCAATTCTTTTTTGGTAGATATGCTATCAAGGCAAATACAAATATTGCTAAACAAAAGCCAGCGCTTAAGTTTTTTAAGGAAAGAACGAAACCAGCAATCAGCTGATTTTTTGGTATCCGATATTTCATTATTCTGGCTTTTAAATATACTAAACCAATCCATTCCAGAGATGGTGCTAATGCAAACACATAAAAGCATGGCACCCGAACACTATTACATACTTTTAGCACGAATCGTAGGCAGTTTGCTTTCATTTTCAACTGAGGCAAGTATTAAAGATATTCCATCCTACGATCCATTAAATCTAGGAATCACTTTCATTCGACTCAATGAAATGCTCATCGATTTACTGGATACCGTCATACCAACTGTTTTGGTTGTCATTGATCTGGAAAAAGTCGGAAATACTCGTTGGATTGGACACTTACAAGATTCGCGTCTGGATGAAGATACAGATTATTACATTTCAGTGCGAGCCAATGTTCCTTTGTATGAACTGCAAGAACGCTTTCCAAAATTATGCAAAATTGGTGCACCGGATGATGTAGAGCGTATTTTGCCATCTGCTTCTAATGGTATTCCATTACGAATGATGCAGCGTCTGCCCAGCGCCTTACCCATGCGCACAGAAGCAACCTATTTTGCATTGGATAAATCTTATCCTGGTTTTAAAACCATGATAGATGCAAGATCTTGTTGTATTTATTCTCCTAATTCATTTGATGGATTAAATATCGAATTATATGCGGTGCCAAATGAAAAATAACGAGATACCTAATTATGTACGCGAAAATTTGCGTCATTACATATTATTTGTAACCCGATTAAGCATGGGGCATGCCATACAAAATATGGAAGAAGTGCAATTACTTGCCATACATTTTGTGACAGAGTTTGATCAAAAACTCAGTGAAAACCACTTAACTGATCAGCAACGCAAACAGATTAGTTATGCACTCTATGCTCTCATTGATGAACTGGCATTGCGCTTTCTAGATAGTAAAAGCAAATTAGTCTGGGAAAGTAGTCCACTACAAGTTTCCCAGTTTGGTGAGTATGATGCTGGTATACAACTTTTTGAAGATATTCAAAATGAATTACATAAGCCAGATCCTTCTTTTTGGCTCCTTACTGTATGGCAACTGATATTCGCTTTAGGATTTAATGGAAAATACTTATTTGAAGACACCCATAGACGTAATGAATTAATAGCAAAAATAGATATATTACTTCCAGAAATCATCATACCTACATTCCATTCCAACCGTAGGCTGCGTCCAATCAGCTTTCGTTCTTTTTCTGCCGTTAGCTGGAGCGTGGTTTTAATGTTATTTACCGTGGTGGTGTATCTGGTACTTAACAAATACCTCAGTAATCTAGTAGCAAGTATTGGATAAGGTAGCAAATGAGTAAACGTACATATTACACATTACTATTAATATGGATTGATTGCCTTTCCTTATATTTTATCTGGCAGATATGGGATATATACTGGGTGGTGAAAACCTGTCTAAGTATATTAATCATATTGGTTTGTGTTTTTTTGTGGTACCAAAACCAGTTTTGGTCTCGAAAACAAACTTCCACCAATATGCACAATATTCCTAAGTCACAACGCATCATCCTGGTTGCGGGAGATGATTTATCAGACTGGATCCAATCCTCTGAGCGATGGCGCTTATTGCGTGATGCAATGTGGGTTAGAGTTGAAGATTGCACAGAGCTAATTAATATCTATCAGACTCTAGATGAACAAAATAAAATCGTCAATGGTATTTTATTGATACTCAATCCTGATAAATATCCCCACGTTGCTGCGCTTGAGCAGCGGCTTTCACAGTGGCGGCAAGAAATCGAAACCATTCAGGGTTTATACAAACGCAAGATACCATTAACTTTAGCAATCCATACTAATTTGTTGGATGAAAATTTAGAATATTGGCCGCAAAATATCACCAATCACTTGTGTCGACAGCGCAATGAAGTTCATCATTACTATGCCTGCCTGCAAAAACAACTCGATAACTATGCTGCCTCAAGCGCGACACAAAAAGCGCAACTAAGTTACACCACAGTTGCCACACTTTATATGAGCACTCAATGGCTTCTTCAATATGTCATCAAAAATTTATTACCTGAAAAACCATACCATAACTCACTGTATTTAGTAGCAAGTGTCTGGATCAACAGTTTTAATAACAATCAAGATGCAGATTGGCGAAAATTTGAAATTAAAAAGACCGGTTTTGTTACCCCCAGCCATAGCGTTAATGTCAATGGGCTTAAAAACTTTCCTAACATCGAAAGTAATTTCGTTCGTCAACATTATTTAAGTGAAAATACAAAATATCTGTGCTACGCAATAAATTGGTTTTGGTTATTTTGTTTGATCGGGACAACTTATTCTTATATAGAAAACAAAAATTGGTTACACCAAGTCATAGCTGCACATCAGCATTACATTACCATTCCACCCCATTTGGAAAACGAACGTCTTGACAGTATCAAAAACTTAAAGCTTATCCAGCAAACATTACAAGATTACCAGTCATACGGAGAACCGAGAAAGATGGGCTTTGGCCTATATCGAGCCACAAAATTACTACCAATTATTAATAATGACATTAACAATTTTCAAATAAAGAAACAAAAAGAACAAATCATCCGTCTTGATACCACAGCGCTATTTGATGTGGGACAAAGCGAGCTCAAACCGGATGCCAAACTGGTTTTACAAGGCGTGTTGACCTGGGTACAGGCAAACCCTAATAAACGAGTACTAATAGATGGTCATACCGACAATACCGGCAATACCGCCAGTAATAAAATTTTGTCACTCAACCGTGCCGAAGCAGTGCGTAACTGGTTGGTAAATGCTTCGATTTTTCCGGAGGATCATTTTACCGTACAAGGATATGGGGACAGTAAACCCATAGCAAGCAACGACGACCCACAAGGGCGTAGTAAAAACCGTCGTGTCGAAATTACCTTGGTCGATATGAACCATAACGACTAATGTAATATTTATTAACTTATAAAAGGAAATTCATATGGCTATTCCAGCATATTTATGGATCAAAGATGATGGGGGTTCAGACATTAAAGGGTCTGTTACAGTACAGGATCGTGAAGGCTCAGTAGAAGTATTGGCTTTTGACCATGATGTATATATTCCTACTGACGGCAATACCGGAAAATTGACAGGAACACGAGTTCACAAGCCCATATCTTTTGTTAAAGAATATGATGCATCATCACCATATCTATACAAAGCAGTGACTAGTGGTCAAAACCTCAAAACATTAGAGTTTAAATGGTATCGCATAGACGATGCGGGTCAGGAAAAAGAATATTTCAACACATTGCTTGAAAATGTGAAAGTAGTGGCCGTGCGTCCAAAAATGCATAACATCAAAGAAATTAGCAAAGAACGTTATAACCACCTTGAGGAAGTGGAGTTACGTTATGAAAAAATCACCTGGTCATATAAAGATGGCAATATTGTTCATTCAGACAGCTGGGTAGAAAACCGCTAATTTCAACTAAACGAAGGCGCAAATAGACAGGCGCCTTTTTCGATATCTGCTGGAGTCGCAATGAAAGATTCAATGCAATTATTAAGAAAACTCAATGAAAACAGTGCCCGAGCACTTAACGAGGCCGCCAACTTTTGCCTTAGCCGTGGACATCAGGAAATATTGCCTGAACATTTTCTCGTTAAACTGCTTGAAACAGATAATAATGACCTGAATCTCATATTGCGACAGAACGAAATCAACATAAATCGCCTTTGGGATGATTTATTAACCGGACTAGACAAATTACCCTGGCAGCGGGTGCCACAGAAACCAGAATTATCACGCGCTCTTCTAAAATGGATAGAACAAGCGTGGATGCTTTCTTCAATAGAGCATAACCAGGAAGAAGTTCGATCATTACATTTGCTACAGGCCATACAAAAAATTCCCAGCATTTTTACGCTTACCGATCTGTGGCAGTTACTCATATTCCGTGAAGGGCAGCTCGCCGAAGCTGGACGTTGGCTTGATCAATATTCAGTTGAAGCCGAAATACAAAAAGATAATCAAATCACCCCTAATTCAGAATATCAACCATTAACCAGCAAAGAAGCCGATACTGAAACTGCCCAAAATATAATCAAAGATTTGCAGCCTCAACAGTCACCTGCTGAGCTTGAGGCATTATCACGTTTTACCATCAATCTGACCCAACGTGCCAAAGATGGCCATATAGATGCCATTTTCGGGCGAGATGATGAAATTAGCCAAATTGAAGACATTCTCAGTCGCCGGCGTAAAAATAATCCTATTTTAGTAGGCGAGCCTGGCGTGGGTAAAACCGCTCTGGTAGAAGGATTGGCGCTAAAAATTGCTCAAGATGAAGTAGGTGCACATTTAAAAAATACCCATATTCTGGCTCTAGATATGGGACTGTTGCAGGCCGGATCAGGCATGAAAGGAGAATTTGAACAGCGCTTAAAAACGGTTATTGAAGCCATCCAACATGCACCCGTACCCACCATCCTGTTTATAGACGAAGCACACACAATTATCGGGGCAGGTAATCAAGCTGGAGGTTCCGACGCAGCCAATCTGCTCAAGCCTGCTCTTGCACGGGGTCAACTACGCACCATCGCAGCCACAACTTGGTCCGAATATAAACAGTATTTTGAAACTGATGCAGCCCTAGAGCGTCGTTTTCAACCCGTAAAAGTAGATGAACCGGACGATGAAAAAGCTTGTCAAATGTTACGTGGTATAGCTCGATTATATGCCGAGCATCATCAAGTTCATATCAAAGATGATGCCATCAAAGCAGCTGTTACCTTATCACGACGCTATTTACCAGACCGACAGTTACCGGATAAAGCCATTGATTTACTTGATACCGCAGCAGCCAAAGTGCGACTGGGTTTACAAACCTTACCTTTAAATCTTATCAAAAAAATTTCCTTCCATAACGCTTTGCAAGAAGAAATTGAACGCCTACAACAAGACAATTTTCTTGGTCATCAAATCGATACCGATCGATTAGAATCTTGTCGCCAACAACTGCATCAACTACAACAGCAAATCGAAACAGAGAAACAGAACTTTGAAGCAGAACAAAATGCTGCGCAAGCAGTACTATCTGCACGCCAAGATAGCGCAGACCATAACAACATACACCAACATAACCAAGCATTTAATAAACTTCAGCAAAACATCAGATTGGATGTTGACCAGCAAGTTATTGCCAGCGTGATCAGCGAATGGACAGGTATACCAGCAGGACGAATGCTTGACGATGAAATTAAGCGCCTTATGACCTTGGCCGAACAACTGAATAGCGAAATCATTGGTCAGGAGGACAGCGTTAATCGCATTGTTGATCACATTCGGACTCAAAAAGCGGGATTAGGTGAAGCCAATAAACCACTGGGTGTTTTTCTGCTTACCGGTACTTCTGGTGTGGGAAAAACCAAAACAGCCAAAGCATTAGCAAAGGCATTATTTGGTAGCGAAGACACCATGATCACCATCAACATGTCAGAATATCAAGAAGCACATACCGTTGCACAACTTAAAGGTGCACCTCCGGGGTATGTTGGTTATGGTAAGGGGGGTGTGCTCACCGAAGCAGTGCGTAAACGTCCTTATTCAGTGGTGCTACTGGATGAAATCGAAAAAGCACACCCCGACGTCCTCAATATATTTTATCAAGTATTTGACCAAGGAATGATGCGCGACGGAGAAGGGCGCATCATCAACTTCAAAAATACCATATTGATGATGACGTCCAATTTAGGCAGCGAAGAACTGCAGCATGCGCCTGAAGCGGATTTGTCCACCCGGTTGGAACTTGTCGATCAACCCTTACGTGCCGTACTTGCTCCTGCATTATTAGGACGCATGAATGTACTGGCGTTTCGACCCTTATCAATGGGCAATATGCAAATAATCATCCGCCAACAATTGGACCATATCGTGAATAAAATAGATCTTCAGTTTGGTGTAACCTGCCAATACAGTAAAGATTTAGTAACCGCATTGGCACAAACAACAACAGGGCATGATCTGGGAGTACGATATTTTGAGCAAATGCTGCAACAGCAAATTATACCCGAATTGGCTAAACAACTACTACTGGAGAAACAGCAGGGGCAAAATAGTGCCTACATTCATCTTAGCTTGGGCGAGCAAGGACTTACTATCACCCTAAGTGATAAACCGATCATTGAAGAGACGGCAGAAATTAACCGAGATATTCAAACTGAAACAGAATTGCCCGCAGCATAAAATAACTCATCAATACCTTAGCAACCATGACATATCAATGACCATAATATTAAATTCTTCAAATAAGTTAATTAATATATTGGCATAAATTGATTAAGCCGTGGATTATGAAATATCCCAAAGGATAGAGCAATGAGTAAAACAAAAATTGGGTTAGCAATATTGGC
>CALYOS010000018.1 GCA_945267035.1 uncultured Neisseriaceae bacterium
CATCACATTTAGGAATAGATTAGTTTTCTTCTGGAAAATATTGTTGTTTTAATTTATTTTTAATTGTACTTTCTATATTTAAAGAATTAAATTCCTCATAGGATAATCGGTCATTCCTTATATAAAGATATTTTTCATCATAACCTAATTCTGGATGATTCGCATTTGCTGGTATAACATTAAAATATTTAGCTTCAACATCTAATAACTGCCTGGCATTCCAAAAAACGGTCTGGCTATCTTTAATATATTGCCCTACAACTTTATAGTTTGAAAATTGCAGAGGTAAGATGTAGACATTAATATCTGTAGCAAAATCAGCAATAGCATAAATATTTTTATTATCCGAAAAATATTTAGTTTCATCTATACGATGAAAACTATTTTCCTGCAAAACATCATTAAGTAATTTTATTTTCAATTCTCGCAAGCGTAAATCGTAAACTTTATTCTCATAACCATAAGCAATTGTTCCTGTCGGATATCCAGGGTATTGATATTGTAAGTAATAATTACCTTGTTTATCTTTATATAGGATATCTTTTATCTGAATATAGTCAGAATTAATGTGTTCTATATGTTTTTTTTGTGTTTCTATATCATGTAAATTGCTGTGACATGAAGTAGTGAGTAACATGAATATAAAAATTATTATTTTTGCATTTTTCATAAAATAGTTATCTCTGTCTGATGTTACCTAAAAAAGCTTTCCTTTTTCCCCTCTATTTTATCTAGTAAATATTTTATTAAATCTGCAACCCGAATGTTTGTCACATTTTCCCCTTTTCTGCGGATTTAGCTTTTTCTCGGTTTATTCCGGATAATGCTGCTTTATGCTTACCTAAGCTATTATAGCTCCATTTCCTCAGCCATATATAAAAATTGAATAATTGACCTCTCTATTCAATTTTTTCAAAGTACTCTGCTATAGATAGTAGAATTCATCATTGAATATGAAACACGAAATAATATTGGTTAAATTGGGCTTTGACCATTTCGCTGTCTGCATAAGTTGGACACTTTAAAAAAATACAGTTTATTTTGAAAAGTAAACAATTTAAATTTGCTGTTCAACCAAGTTGTTTTGCAGTTGTGTTTGTAGTGGATTCCACCGAAATTCGATTAGCACGATTTGTAACCTGTTTGCTAAGGATTTGCCCAATTAAAATCATTCATTCGCAATAAGATATATTTAATACTATTTCATGCCCTATGAGCATGATTAACCCTATGCTCAATAGAAGCATGAAGGTGTGTTTGGATATAAGCAAAAACTCTGTAAGCTATTTAAAATAGGATACAGCGCATTGTTGCTCTCAGGGTTATAGGTTGGTTTGTTTATACAATTTCTATCTAATCAATTATTTTGCTAGCTATGCGCTATGTGGCTGTGAATAAACGGATATACGTCACTTTTAAATATTGATTAACAGGATTTTTATGTCCGTAAATTTGGTGACGAAGATTGAAACGCTTAAACGATGCTATGCGGTGATGCAATTTTTGTGTGGCTGGCTCATGGGCTTGGTTTTTTGGGCGGTCAAGGTTCTGTCTGTGTTCGTTAACAGGAATGAATGCCATGACGAGTTCGCGTCTTATCCGGCTTCAGCGGGTTAACCGCTTTCGGCCAGATAAGTGATGCACAGGGTTGGTGTCAATGCTGACAATAGCAATCATTGAGCAGACCACGTGCTTTATAGGGCATTATTTATTCGCCATAAAATGGTTTATGTTGTCTTCTAGCATCACGAGGATACGCTTGATGGCATCGATGCTACCCCATGCAATATGTGGCGTGATGATGAGATTGGGTAGTTGTGTACTCAATAATGGATTGCCGTTAACTGGAGGCTCTTGACTGAGAACGTCCACTCCGGCTCCAGCTAACTGGTCATTTTTCAACGCATTAACCAATGCTTGCTCTGACACCAATCCACCACGCCCAACGTTGATTAATATGGCTTGTGGTTTCATGGTTTTTAATTCTTCTTCCCCAATCATGTTGCGGGTTTGATCATTTAAAGGGCAATGTAAGCTCAGGATATCTGCTTGTTGCAGAACTTGTGTAAATGGGGTGTAACCTTCGCGAACGCTTGTGGCGTTTTTATGCTCACCCCATAATATTTTCATGCCAAAAGCCTGTGCTCTAGTGGCGACAGCTTGTCCAATACCGCCACGACCAAATATACCCAATGTTTTACCATTCAGATCACGAATGGGCGCACCTTTATAGCAGAAATACGGGCTTTTTTCCCATTTTCCTGCGGCAACATCACGCTGATAAGCAGGTAATTGGCGCATCAATGCCAGCATAAGCATTAAGGTATGATCGGCAACGGCATCATTACCATAACCATGTACATTGCGGACTTCAACGCCATGTTGCTGAGCTGCCTGTAGATCGATGTGATCTAAACCGGTTGCAGGTACGGCAATTAAGCGTAGCTTGGGGCAGTTTTTGATGGTCTCTGCATCAATGGGAATTTTATTGGTCACAACGATGGTGGCATTGGCGATGCGACTAATCACTTCATCTGGATTGGTACGCGGGTATTCGGTGGTGTGGTGCGGAAAACGGAAGTCGAATTGATGTTTAGGCAGGGTGGCACGATCTAAAAATACGATTTCGCTGGTATTCATTGGGGCTCCTAATTATTTATATGTCATTTAAAAAGCTTGGCATGCAGACAATTCAGCTCTATGATACAGTGTACGCTGATTTTAGACTGAAAGTTTCTCACTATGGATTTGATGATCACCGACTTAGAACAAGGTACGGGTAAGGAAGCGGTAAAAGGTAAAGAAATTACGGTTCATTATACTGGTATGCTGGAAGATGGCACGGTTTTTGATTCGAGTGTGACGCGTAAGCAACCGCTTACTTTTACGCTGGGCGCTGGCATGGTCATTGCTGGCTGGGATCAAGGATTTGATGGCATGAAAGAAGGCGGCAAACGTAAGTTAACTATTCCGCCACACATGGCGTATGGTAGTCGTGGTGCCGGTGGGGTCATTCCGCCTAATGCAACGCTGATTTTTGATGTGGAATTGTTGCAGGTAGAAGATTAATTTTTTTAGGTTGAGGTTTCACTCAGGCAGTCTGTGTAGCAGACTGCCTGAACTGCTTTAATTTTGTGAGTTAGGTAATGAAAAATAATCCAGTCATTGCTGCGATTGCTACCGCTCCGGGACGTGGTGGCGTAGGCGTAGTGCGACTTTCCGGTCAGAATCTGTTGCCATTGGCTCAAATTTTGTCTGGAGGCAAAACGCCCAAACCCAGGGTAGCCATGTATACCGATTTTACCGATGATCAGGATCGGGTCATCGATAATGGTTTATTGCTATTTTTTGCCGCGCCAGCCAGTTTTACCGGCGAAGATGTGATTGAGCTTCAAGGGCATGGTGGACCGGTGGTGATGCAAATGTTGTTACAACGCTGTTTGCAGCTTGGCGCGCGTTTGGCCGAACCGGGTGAATTCACAAAACGAGCTTTTCTCAATAATAAACTGGATCTGGCACAGGCCGAAAGTGTGGCAGATCTGATTGATGCTTCGAGTCAGTCGGCAGCACGTATGGCTGTACGCAGTTTGAAGGGGGCATTTTCCAGCGAGATTCATCAATTGGTTGATGAACTGATTACGCTGCGGATGTTGGTTGAGGCAACGCTGGATTTTCCAGAAGAGGATATCGATTTTTTACAAGCCGCTGATGCTGCCGGCAAGCTTGAGCATGTGCAATCCGCCCTCGAACATGTTTTGCTCCATGCTGAGCAGGGTGCTTTATTGCGCGAAGGCATGAAGGTGGTGCTGGTGGGTGCGCCCAATGTCGGCAAATCCAGTTTGCTTAATGCTCTTGCTGGCGAAGAGGTGGCTATTGTGACCGATATAGCCGGTACAACGAGGGATACGGTGCGTGAGCAGATTACGTTGGATGGTGTGCCGGTACATATTATTGATACCGCTGGCTTGCGCAAGACAGATGATGTGGTGGAAAAAATCGGTATTGAACGCAGCCAGCAAGCCGTGCAGCAAGCTGATGTCGCTTTAATTCTGGTGGATCAGCGCGAAGGCATCAATGAAACCACAGCAGAGATTTTGGCGCAGTTGCCTGCAGGTCTACATAAGATTGAAGTACACAATAAAATCGATCTGACTGGGGAGGCGGCGACAAGTGTTCCACGTGAAACTGGACAGTTACACGCGTTCACTGATGCAGAAACGGTGATTGCTTTGTCGGCAAAAAATGGTGTCGGACTGGATTTATTACGGCAGGCGCTGTTGCAGCAAGTGGGATGGCAAGGAGAAAGTGAAGGGCTGTTTCTGGCACGAACACGTCATATACAGGCATTACAACAGGCACAGCAGGAGCTGGGGTATGCCAGCCAATGTCAGCATGATCAAATTGAATTATTTGCCGAACATTTACGTTTGGCACAAAATGCTTTGAATGAAATTACCGGTGAATTTAGTGCAGATGATTTGCTCGGGGTGATTTTCAGTCGTTTTTGTATTGGTAAATAGTCATTAAACTGGCGGTATTTGCAGCTTTTGGCATGGAATTTTTACTGCAGCTGTTTCTGCCTGCTGGATCAACAACTTTTGTAAGAAATGAATGTTGAAGCGGGCGGTTTATGCTGACTTTATTCAACTGATAAGACCGATCGGCACCATGAACTGATCTTTGCTAATATGACAGATATGTATGGCTAAACGTGGTTGACCGTTGTTGACTTTTCAAGTTTATGACGAAGTTTTGATTTATTCAGTTTGCTGGGCGATTTGACCGTTTTTTTGAATACTTGATTCATGCTGTAACACGAGAATAACAGCATGAATATTGCTCACCAAGGTCTGGGCACCTAGCCGCTGGAAATGATCTGATTAGAACGACAAATTCATTGCAGTGTGACTAACAAATTGTATGTGATCAGTAGGATGTTTTTAATGGCAATTTGACAATTGAATTGCTATCTAATGGAGTTGCCATACTTAGGGTGTAGTCTATCAGTGAATGTGTGGTTGCTCATTTTCGTTTTCCGCTTGGGTTGAAAACAGCTGGCGCAGTTTTTTTCTGTCTACCTTGCCAATGGCTGTCATCGGCAATTCATCTAGTAGAATGATTGTTTTGGGCATTTGATAACGTGCGATTCGCGTTCTCAGCCAGTCCAACAAGGTGGTTTTTGTTTCGGCGGTTCCTGGTTTCAGCACAATGAATGCCACCAATCTTTGCCCGAAATCTTCATCTTCTACACTGACTACTGCGGTATCGGCAATGTGTGGATGGCTCAATAAACTGGTTTCAAGCTCAAAGGGATAAACGTTTTCTCCGCCGGAAATTATCATGTCATCTACGCGACCCTGCAAGTAGTAATACCCTTGTTTGTCTTTGCAGGCTAAATCGCCAGTGGCTACCCATTGTTTCCCCTGTGTTGACCAAGCGCATTTTAGGTAAAGCTCGCCCTGAGTGGTGGTGACCTGACCATCTTTCATTAGTTTAGCCGACAATCCTTTAAGAGGTTGACCAATGGTTGCGGGGTGAGCAGTTAGGTCTGCGGAAGTGGCAATCATGGCGATGCCGGCTTCGGATGTGCCGTATAAGTTGAACAACACTTTGCCATAGCGATTGAGAACATGAGTGACCAGTGCGGGTGTAATGGGGGCGCCACCGGTGATGATACAACGCAAGCTGGAAAGGTGTTGCTCTGAGTAGCTGATCATTCGGGCGAGCATTAACGGAACTAAGGTGACAACTTCAATGTGGTGATCAGCAATCAGGTGGCAGGCTTTTTCAGCCACAAAACGTGTGCGCAGAAAGATGGTGGCACCCAGTAAGACTGACATGCATAAGGTTGCCATTCCGAAGCCATGATAAATAGGCGTGGCAAGGTAGATTCTCTGGAAATCACTCAGATTGAGTTTTACCAATAGCTGGTAGAACGGGCTGATAAAATTTTGTGCCTGACTGCTTCTTTCTGCCAGTTTGAAACGACCTGTTGTGCCACTGGTCAGTACGGTGATTTTACTAAAATGGGTTACAGGTCGCTTTAAAGGATTATTTGGTGGGGCTGCCCGTAACAGTGTCTGAATAGAAAGTAAATTTTCATGATAGGTAGGCAGGGTTTTTACCGCTGGTAATGTGCTGATTTCTGGATCATGAATAATCCAGTCAAACTGTACCTTGTCGTTGATCTGGCTTAATTGGCTGGAAGATATTTCGGTATTTAGCAGATAGACATCAGCGCCCAAGGCGGCCAGTGCAAATAAGGTATGCACCAGTAGCGCATGATTGGTCGCCATCACAGCGATTTTCTGCCGCGGTGAGATATGGCAATGTGTGAATAGCTGATTGGCCAGATGTTGTGATTGTTTATATAGTGTCCGGTAATCCAGAGTGTAATCAGTAGCAATAATGGCTGTTTGCTGGGGTGACAGTTTTTGGCGAATGTAGAGTAAAGCCATCAGATTAATGCCATCGAGGCGAATACTGTTAAGCACATGCCAGATACCGGCTGGAGTTAAAAGTTTGCAGCGCCATAGCGCTTTAATGGCTTTCAACATTGTTTTCTCTTTACATAATAATAATTCATTTTTAACCAGATACCATTAAACATTACTGAGATCAGTTGAACCGCAAGAGTCCACCAAGGTTTGTATTGGCGTTTACCTTTCAGTAATAAACGACAAATTATGTTTGCAGCCTGCTGGGGTTGTAATGCTGGTAGTTGCTTATAAAGTCGCGTTGGCTCAATCATTCGGGTTTTAACCAGTGGAAGATAAGCGGTAGAAACACGAATATGTTGGTTTTCAAGCTCAGCGCTGGCACAACGTAGCCATTGATCAAAAGCTGTTTTGGATGCCTGATAGGCAGCCCAGTTAACGGTTGGCGCAAGCAAGACGTTGATGGCTGATACGTTAATGATCTGTCCTTGTGTTTGTTGTAGCGTTGGAATCAAGGCAAGACAAAGCCGGACGGGGGCAAAATAGTTCAGCTGCATTGTTCTTTCGAAATCATGCTCTCTTTGTAAAGAATGCATGATCGGTCGGCAAATCGATATCCCTGCATTGTTGATGAATATGTCAATGGGTTTGTGCTGAATATGATTGATAAATCGATCTAACTGAACGCGATCGCGCAAATCGATGGGAAAAATTTCTATTTGGGCTTTTTTGTTAATAAGGTGTTGCTGAATTTGTTGTAATTTGCTTTCTGTTCTAGCCAGCAGGATGAGCTGGCAGTTGATATCGGCCAGGCAATGACAGAGTGCTTCTCCAATTCCGTAGCTGGCTCCAGTGATGATGATGGTCTTATGCTGTAAATGCTGCTCCAGCTGCTTGAAATCAGGCTTAATAATGGGAAAAAGGACACAACTAAGTAGTGAATTCAGCGATCGCACGGTTTTTTTGCCGGTAATTTAATCAATTGAGTATAAATTGACGGCGAAATAAGTCAATGCAAAATGGGTCATTGAGCAGCTAAATTGCTCTATAAATTTGATGTTGTTTTGGTTTCATCGATGAGTGTAGGTGTTGATGCGGATGAAAAGTGGTGGAATTAAGGTGAAGAATGTGGCGCAAACGGATTGTTTACAGCGTTTGAATCAGCTTAAACCGTGCTTGTTGCTCGCCATTGATGCTGACTGTTTCATTAAACATTGATTTGGGGCGGACCCAAAAAGTGAAATCACCATACAAACACTGATAGACCACCATTTCTTCTTCTGTTTCACTGTGGCGGGCAGTGCCCAATACCTGATACAGTTTTCCTTTGTAATGTTGATAGATACCGCGCTGCATGATTGTTCCTGTTGAAAGGGGTAAAAACCATTAATTTTGGGTTTGCAGGCAATAATAGAAGATTTTGGGTATAGCTGACAAGCTGAGGACTCAGCCGCTTGAGCGAGCTCGAAGTGAGTCTCTAAAAGGTCTAATTTTTTGTGGAGGAGTAGATTTGACTGGAGAAATTTAATGGGTATCGGTCAAAACTAAGGGTGTTTGTGCCGAAAACGTGGTTGGTAAGTTTTGGTTGGATAGATATAAAGAAAAAGGACTGTTTGGATTCAATCTTTGCTTAATTGAGATGTTAATTTGCGCATATGGATAAGTGGCGTGTTGGTTGATCAACCTAACTGTTGAGGAAAATCAAGTTTAGTTCAACATTGCAGCCAAATGGCCATGAATTTAATTATGATTAAAATCATATTTTTATATCATTAATCATTGCAAAATAAAAAGTCTGAGTATGACATTAATTTGAAAAAGTTGTGGCAGACTGTTATAAACGCTTTAATTTTAACTGGTCGGATTGAGAAGGTTGCATGAATAAACCGAATGCAGGGATAGCAGCAGAAAAAAAGTTGTTAACACGGGAAGATACACGAACGCTGGTGCTATCATCGTTTGGTGGTGCGCTTGAATTTTATGATTTTGTAATTTATGTTTTTTATGCCAAGGTGTTGTCAGAATTATTTTTTCCTGCCGGTCTAAGTCCATTCTGGGCAATGCTTAATACCTACGGCATTTTTGCCGCTGGTTATCTGTTCCGCCCATTGGGTGGCATTGTGATGGCACATTTTGGTGATCTGTTCGGGCGAAAAAGATTGTTTGCCCTGTCTATTTTAATGATGGCGTTGCCTACATTATGTCTTGGTCTGATGCCCACCTTTGCCACCATCGGTTATGGCGCACCGGTTTTATTGTTAATCCTGAGAATGATTCAGGGTGTGGCCATTGGTGGTGAGATACCAGCAGCGTGGACTTTTGTTTCGGAGCATGTACCTGATAACCGGGTTGGAATGGCCAATGGTTTTCTGACCAGTGGTCTGTCTTTGGGAATTCTCCTGGGTTCGTTGATCGCTTTAGCCATGACAAAATGTTTTAGTGCTGAAACCATTTTGCAGGGTGCTTGGCGTATTCCCTTTATTCTCGGTGGACTGTTTGGGTTACTGACTTTGTATTTACGCAGTTATTTGCAAGAAACGCCAGTATTTCAGGCAATGCGGCAACGCAAGCAACTGGCTACGCAACTGCCTCTTAAGACACTGCTATCTCAATACAAAGAGGCTGTCTGCATTGGTATGTTTATGACGTGGTTTTTAACTGGTTGTGTGGTGGTTATTTTATTGGCGATGCCACAATTATTAAGCGGTACATTTGGTTTTTCCAGTGCACAGGCTTTTCAAATGCAGAGTATGGCTATCGTGATGCAAATGATTGGTTGTATTCTGTATGGTTTTTTAGCCGATAAATTAGGGGTAGGTCGCGCCTTTACTATTGGCACATTGCTCACGGGGGTGATGGCTGGGTTGTTTTATTCTTCTCTAGGATCATACGGCTATAGTGTTATTTCGGTTTTATATTTGTTGCTCGGGCTGACTACGGGTGTCGCTGGTATTGTTTCTGCGGCTATGGTACGCATGTTTCCGGCGCCTATTCGCTTTACGGGAATCTCTTTTTCATACAATGTGGCGTATGCAATTGTAGGGGGAATGACCTTACCTTTAGTGCAATGGTTGAACCGGTACAGTTCGATCGGAGCGGTGTATTACATTTTGCCTTTGTGCATGATTGGTGTTTTCAGCGGGCTGGTGTTTATGTATCGTTATAAATCTTAAGTGGTTTTCAGCTAAATAACCGTACCTATTGATGGTTTGTGTGGTTGAAAGCAGTTTGAATTACTTCAACTTTGCAAGCTATTTTGCTGTAGTGATATTAAAGCTGGGGTAACAAAGTGATAAAAAAAGCTGCAGTATTTCGGGTTTTCCCTGAAATACTGCAGCTTTTTACTTGATTATTGTTACGCGTTACCCGCGTTGGCCTGTTCTGCTTGATACATGGCTTCGAAATTAATCGGTGCCAGCATAACTGGAGGGAAGCCAGAGCGTGTGATGGTGTTAGAAACCGTTTCACGGGCATATGGGAACAAGATATTGGGTGCTGCCACGGCCAGAAGGATATCGACATCTTGTTGCTGAATATTGGCAATGCGGAAAATACCGCTTTGAGCCACTTCATTTAAGAACAAAATACGTTCATCTTCCATTTTAGCGGTGACGGTGACGGTGACGGTAACGCCATAAAATTCATCTTCCAGTTTTTCTGCCGCAGTGGCTACACGAACTTCGATTTGAGGTTCGCCACCATCCAGAAAAATCTGTGGTACGTGCGGTGCTTCCAGAGACAAATCTTTCAGGTAAATTTTTTCAATGCTGAACACTGGCTGGGCATTTGCCTGTTCATTAATGGTTTCTTTATCGCTCATTCTTTTCTTTCAATAAAGGATGTAAGAAGTCTTTCAGTCCTCGTAGCATAACAGGATACGTGAGGTTAAGGAAAGTTAATCTTGGAGTAAAGGGTCTAGTTTACCTGCTTGGTTCAGTGCATTCAAATCATCAAAACCACCAACGTGGGTCTCACCGATGTAAATTTGTGGAACGGTTCGGCGACCAGTGCGCTGCATCATCTCATCCCGTACCTTTGGATCAGTATCAATACGGATTTCGTTAATTTCAGTGATACCCTTCTGTTTAAGCAAGGCTTTAGCCATCTGGCAATAAGGACATACAGCAGTGGTGTACATGGTTATGGCTGGCATGATTATCTCCTTGTGGGCTGAGAGTCAGAAACAGGAATATATTAGCATACGTAGTTAGAGGCTGCTGAATAGATGTATGCTTTCAACTACGTTAGGCTCGGGTATAATCAGAGCTAATTTAAACAAGCGGACTCAGACAGATGATTCGTTTTGAGCAGGTTTCTAAAACCTATCCTGGAGGATTTACTGCACTGAAAAACTTAAGTTTTTCTATCAGTAAAGGAGAGATGATTTTTATAGCCGGTCATTCAGGCGCGGGTAAATCTACCATTTTGAAGCTGATCAGTGGCATTACCAAGCCTACTCAAGGCAAAGTTTGGCTTAACAAACATGATCTTGGGCAGTTAAATGACAATCAGCTCGGTTTTTTGCGACAACATATTGGTATCGTGTTTCAGGATCATAAATTGCTGTTTGACCGTAATGTGTTACAGAATGTGATGTTGCCGCTACGTATTATCGGTTATGAATACAAACAGGCTGAACGGCGTGCACGCATAGCCATCGAAAAAGTGGGTTTGGCTGGTCGTGAACAGGCTGATCCCATTACCTTGTCAGGAGGTGAGCAGCAACGCTTATGTATCGCCCGTGCGGTGGTGCACCAGCCCAGTTTACTGATTGCAGATGAACCTTCTGCTAACCTTGATCGGGCTTACGCTCTGGATATTATGGAATTATTTAAAACATTTCATGAGGCCGGAACGACGGTCATGGTGGCCGCACATGATGAATCTTTGATGGCAGATTATGGTCATCGCATTATCCGTTTGCAGGAAGGCAGGTTATACGCATGAAGCAGTTAATATCATTGCATTGGGAAGCTGCCGGTAAGGCTTTACGCCAACTTGTGCGCCAGCCTATTGCCACATTGCTGATATTATTCATGCTGGCTATTGCCATGACTTTACCCTTGGCGCTGTACCTTGGCATCCAAAGCGGGCAGCAGGTGTTGGGGCAGATGAATGAAACGCCTACCATGACGCTGTATATGCAACTGAATGCCAGTGCAGCGGATAATGCTGTGGTGCAAAAAGCGTTGGAAAGCAATCAGCAACTGGACAAGATTATTTTTGTGAGTAAACAACAAGGGCTGGAAGAATTGCAGCAAAGCATGGGTGGGCAGGATCTGGTTTCTATGCTGGAAAGTAATCCTCTGCCTGATGCGTTTACAGTGACGCCTAAAGTTGAAACACCCGCGCAATTGGATGCCTTGCAGGCACAATTGGCACAGCTGCCGTTGGTGGAAAGTGTCAAAATGGATGCGGAATGGACGCAGACGCTTTATCAGATTAATCAGTTTATCCATCAATTGTTGTGGTTTCTGGGAATCACTTTGGGCTTAACCTTTGCGCTGGTGGCGTATAACACTATCCGCCTGCAAATTCTTAGCCATCGTGAAGAGATAGAAATTACCAAGCTACTGGGTGCACCAGCATCTTTTATCCGTCGCCCGTTTTTATATTTGGCCGCATGGCAAAGTCTACTGGCCGCAGCAATCAGTATAGGTTTGTGTTTTTGGCTCAATCAGTTGACTCGTCCGTTAGTCAATGCCATTTTGCAGCCATATGGGGTCAACATGAGCTGGCGGTTTTTTAATTTGCACGAGATATTAATCATATTGCTGGTTGTGTATGCGCTTGGCATGCTTGGCGCTTGGCTTGCTACTCGTCAACATTTGCTCAGCTTTAAATCAGTACGTTAAGGGTTATAAGATTTATAGACTAAAACTACCCGCGCTAAGACAATTCAGACCAATATCTGAGATTGATGTAATCGAGAACCAAGCAGGGTTGTTACATCTGTGGTTATGTAGCAAGGCGCAAAATTATCTCAGGCATGAAATTTTTGATGTGTTTTGGGGCGTTTTAAATGTTTTTGAGGATGTTGTATCCCCAATAAAGTTTTGCGAGCTCATGGCAAAACTTTCCGCTAATCCAGACATTCGCCTCCATTAATGCCTCGTTTAGCTGGGTTATCTCCCAACAAAAAACCAACCAGAATCGTGACACTGGTTGGTTTTTGTCTTTAATTTCAGATTTTCAAGCTTGTTGGCGCATCTGAGCTGCTTGTGCCAATAAGGCCAGCATAGCTTCAGTTTCTTCCCAGCCAATACAAGCGTCGGTGATGCTTTGTCCGTACTTTTCCGGTTTATCCTGTCTGCCTTCTGCTAAATTACTTTCAACCATCACCCCCATAATATGCTGTTCACCAGCCTGAATCTGAGCGGCAATATCCTTTGCCACAGTCATTTGCTGGCGGTAGTCTTTATGGCTATTGGCATGGCTGCAATCGATCATCAGGAAGGGCGTAACCTGATTATTCTGTAATTGCTCAACTGCTGCTGAAACATGCTCATGGCTGTAATTGGGTTCTTTACCACCACGCAAAATAATATGACAATCGGGATTGCCGCTGGTGCGGACAATGGCTGAATGTCCTGCTTTGGTTACCGACAAAAAATGATGTGGATGACTGGCCGCACCGATAGCATCAATGGCAATCTTCAAATTGCCATCTGTTCCGTTTTTAAAACCCACCGGACAGCTTAAACCCGAAGCAAGTTCACGGTGAACCTGACTTTCAGTTGTGCGTGCCCCAATCGCTCCCCATGAGATCAAATCTGCAAAATATTGGGGCGTGATCATATCCAGAAACTCAGTGGCGGCGGGCATGCCCATATTGTTCAGTTCCAGCAATAATTTGCGCGCCAAACGCAGCCCGTGATTAATGTCGTATGAACCATTTAAATAGGGGTCGTTGATTAAGCCCTTCCAGCCAACTGTGGTGCGCGGTTTTTCAAAATATACCCGCATCACAATGAGGAGCTCTTTGCTGTATTTTTGACGCAATACATTTAATTTTTGAGCATATTCTACTGCGGCATTCGAATCATGAATGGAACATGGTCCAATAATCACCAGTAAGCGTTTGTCACGACCATGGACCAATTCGGCTATGGCCTGACGAGTATCATGCACCACTTCGGAAGCCTGTTCCGTAATCGGTAGTTCGTACAAATGAGCTATTGGCGGCAGCAGTTCTTTGATTTCATTTATTCTAACGTCGTCTGTTTGACGCGATACTGCGTGATTCATATTCTTTCCTGTTTAATGCTTTATTCTGATAATATGGTTAGCAGCCTATAATGAAAGCCTTTAAAAAGCAAGGATTAATCTTTTTAAGAGCAATAAAATTGCTTAATAACTCATAATATAGCTATAAAATTACAAAATAAACTATTAATTAAATTGTTGTTGATATTTTATGTCAATAATAACCATTTTGTTGTGCATTGAGCACTATTATTGTGGTCAAAATAGTCATTTTGAGTCTGTCAGACTTTCGGGTACAATCTGCCTCCCTGTGGTTCGCAAACCTCCCACATTAAAAAACTAGGAAATCAAATCTATGCGTGCAAAGAATAATCTGGGCACGGTTAGCCAGTTGGGTAATCAGCATACTGTCTATCACAGTGATTATACTCCTGAGCTGCTGGAAGCCTTTGATAATCAACATCCTGATAACGATTATTTCGTTAAATTTATTTGTCCTGAATTTACCAGCTTATGCCCGAAAACCGGTCAACCGGATTTCGCTACCATTTATATTAACTATTTACCTCATCTGAAAATGGTTGAAAGTAAATCGTTGAAGCTGTATTTGTTCAGTTTTCGCAATCATGGCGATTTTCATGAAGATTGTGTCAACATCATCATGAAAGATCTCATTGCATTAATGCAGCCGAAATATATTGAAGTCTATGGGGAGTTTACCCCCCGTGGCGGCATTGCCATTCATCCGTATGCCAATTATGGCTGGGCTGATAGCCAATATGCTGAAATGGCAAAGCAACGGTTATTGAATTTTCAATTGAAATAATTCCCAAAATATTACCGAATTTTTGACAGATTAAATGTCTGCTGCCCGTCATATTTTGATGGCTTTTGCAGCTGGTTTGATCTTGTTCATCATTCAACAGGATAAAATTATGTATGAATTTTCCTCAGCCCAGCGTCTTAAAGCTTTGCGCTGGCTCACTTTTTGGCACATGCTGGTGATCGTAACCAGTAATTATTTAGTACAGTTTCCCTTTACCATCTACGGTCTGCATAATACGTGGGGCGCATTCACCTTTCCATTTATCTTTTTGACCACCGATCTAACTGTCCGTATTTTTGGAGCCCGATTAGCTCGGCAGATTATTTTCTGGGTCATGCTTCCTTCCCTTTTCTTCTCCTATGTCATCTCTGTGCTGTGGCAGGATGGGCACTGGATGGGTTGGCGTGCTTTGGGTAATTTTGATCTTTTTGTCGCCAGAATTGCTCTGGCCAGTTTTGCTGCCTATGTGGTGGGTCAACTGATGGATATCATGGTTTTCAACCGGCTGCGGCGCAGCAAACACTGGTGGCTAGCGCCCAGTGCTTCAGCGATATTTGGTAGTGCCATGGATACGCTCGTGTTTTTTGCCGTGGCTTTCTATCATTCGCCCGATGCGTTTATGGCGGAAAATTGGTTACAAATATCCCTTACCGATTATGGTTTTAAAATCACCATAGCCGCCCTGTTTTTTTTGCCAACTTACGGCATTGTGCTGCAGTATTTATTACGCCGGTTAACCACCTTGTCGCAAAATGAGCCAGCATGCCATAAGCGGGAAGTTTTGAATGTGGATTAATCTCCACGAACTATTGCATCAATCAGGCCGCCCATATTGCGGCCTGAAGGCTATATAAGACTCTGTTATAATATGTGCCTGTTTTTAAATATCTGGCTGAAGAGAACAATATGGAAGCGGAGCGCATTAATCAGTTAAATAATATTCTGGACGACATGCAGAGCCGGAATGATGATTTACGGAGGTATCTTTGACTACGCTGGCAAAAAAGATCGTTTGGAAGAAGTAATCGGGCTATCTGAAGACCCGGAATTGTGGAACGATCCTAAAAAAGCACAGGAAGTAGGAAAAGAACGCAAAGTACTTGAAGGAATTGTCCTGACCCTGGATCACTTGCATAATGGCATTGAAGACAGTCGTATGCTGTTGGAGATGGCTGTTGATGAAAATGATGCCGATAGTTTTGCTGCAGTAGAAACCGATATTCATACACTACAAGAAGAGTTGGCTGGGCTGGAATTCAAACGAATGTTCAATCAGCCGGCCGATGTGAATAACTGTTTTATCGATATTGTGGCTGGGGCAGGCGGCACCGAAGCAGAAGATTGGGCTGGCATGTTACTGCGAATGTATATCCGCTATGCTGAGCGCAAAGGCTTTAAAGTAGAAGTGCTGGAGGAAGACGAAGGTGAGATTGCCGGTGTTAATCGTGCAACCATTAAATTGGATGGAGAGTATGCATATGGTTTATTGCGTACCGAAACCGGTATCCATCGTTTAGTTCGCTATTCTCCCTTTGATTCCAACAATAAACGCCATACCTCGTTTGCTTCAGTTTTTGTCTATCCAGAAGTAGATGACAGTTTTGAAGTTGAAATTAATCCTGCTGATTTACGCGTGGATACCTATCGCGCTTCCGGAGCAGGGGGTCAGCATATTAATAAAACGGATTCAGCCGTACGCATCACTCATGAACCCACAGGTATCGTTGTGCAGTGTCAAAATGACCGTTCACAGCATCGTAATCGAGAAGAAGCGATGAATATGCTGAAAGCGAAATTATTTGAACTGGAAATGCGTCGGCGTAATGAAGAGAAACAAAATCTTGAAGCCAACAAAGATGACGTGGGCTGGGGACATCAAATCCGTTCTTATGTCTTCGACTCTTCCCGAATAAAAGATTTACGCACCGGCTATGAAGTTGGGAATATCAAAGCAGTCATGGATGGTGATCTGGATGGTTTCATTGAAGCCAGCTTAAAACAGGGCGTCTAATGACCTATGACTATAAGGCTGTTGGAATGATTCCGACAGCCTTATTTATTATCTAAAATCTTTTCCATAGCGCGAATAAACATTTAAAAGCCTGGTATGAAAATAACTTGGGACAGATGAGTGAGTGAATCATCGTGTCCTTTATAATAAATTTCATGATCGTCAGATTTAAATATTTTTAATATGGTCATAACCAATCAATAGACTAGACGAATTCGGCAAATATTAAAAAAGCAATCACAATTTTTTTCTCAAAATCGTGCATCCGTGAAATAAGATTAGCATTGAGGAGTGGCTAAAAACTGGAGATAGCAATCACGGTAATATGCCAAAGATCATTATGTCTTTGAGATGGTGCTTAAACACACTTAGTCTATTTTGCTAAACAAATATTAAAGCATCTTGAGGAATTTGCCGTCGATATAGCGTCAGGGCAATGCAGCTTCGGCGCAGTCACTAAGATCAAATTAATTCCAATATATTAATCCCATGATATTCGATCAAATTAACCCCCCATGCTTGAACCAGACAAGTTAGTGCTATAGCAGATTGATATTAAAAAAGGGGCTTCAAGGCCGTGTTTAAAAAAAGATTGATCAGCGATGGAACCAAAATCAAACAATGAATTATTATTTGGTTAGCCGATTGATTAAATACCAATAATTGTATTTATTAAATAAAAAAAAGAATCAAAAATAGATAATCTGCATCAATAAGAACGAGGATTTATCATGTAAAGCAACATGCCCAAGTTTTAAATAAAAAAGTCAGTTAAATAAATAATAATAAAAAAATCGTGCAAGCCTAAAACAGCGGAGGTAATATACCTTACCCAGCAAAATGATCGTCATGCTACAGCGGATCATACGCTTAAAACGGAAACATCAATAATTCAGTAAATGTTAGTGCCCAGTACTAATAATATTTTGTTTTTTACTGTTCTGGAAATAAATTCAACATGATAAATCCTTTATTAGCCTTATCTCCACTAGATGGACGTTATGCACAGGCTGTTGCCGATCTTCGCCCGATTTTCTCTGAATATGGTTTGATGCATGCACGAGTAACCGTAGAGCTGGGTTGGCTGAAAGCACTGGCTGCAGAACCTGCCATCAGCGAAGTACCCCCGTTCAGCTCAGCAACCATACAACAAATCGATCAAGTCATCGCCAACTTTTCCCCAGAAGATGCAGAAGCAATTAAGGCCATTGAAGCAACCACCAATCATGATGTTAAAGCCATCGAATACTGGTTGAAACAGCGTTTGGCTCGGGTGCCAGAGGTGATGGCGGTCAGCGAATTTATTCATTTTGCCTGTACCAGTGAAGACATCAACAATTTATCTCATGCATTGATGCTAAAACAAGCACGCGATGAAGTGTTGTTACCCAAATTAAATCAGTTAATAACCGAATTACGTGAGCTAGCACATACCCATGCGACTTTGCCAATGATGTGTCGCACCCATGGACAGCCTGCTACGCCCAGCACTTTAGGTAAAGAGATTGCTAATGTGCTTGCACGTTTGCAACGACAAATGCATTTGCTCGAACAACAACAATTTTTGGGCAAAATTAATGGCGCAGTGGGCAATTACAATGCTCATTTAGTTGCCTATCCTGCAGTAGACTGGGAAGGACTTTGCCGTCGGTTTGTTGAATATAATTTGGGCTTAACGTTCAACCCTTACACAATACAGATCGAACCTCATGACTATATGGCTGAATTTTTCCAAAACATCAGTCGAATTAATACCATTCTGATTGATTTTAATAGAGATATCTGGGGCTATATTTCAATTGGTTACTTCAAGCAGAAAGTGAAAGCCGGCGAAGTCGGTTCTTCAACCATGCCACATAAAGTTAACCCAATAGACTTTGAAAATTCCGAGGGTAATTTAGGCATGGCCAATGCGGTGTTGGGATTTTTGGCAGAAAAATTGCCTATATCACGCTGGCAGCGTGATTTAACCGACAGTACTGTCCTGCGTAATATGGGTGTTGGCTTCGGCTACACATTACTGGGACTAACCGCGCATTTGCGTGGTTTACATAAACTGGAAATCAATACCGTAGCTTTTGCCAATGATTTAGAAACAACGTGGGAATTGCTGGCAGAACCTATCCAGACAGTCATGCGTCGCTATGGTATTCCCAATCCATATGAACAATTGAAAGAACTTACCCGTGGCAAGCAAGGCATCACGCCAGCAAGCTTACAGGCATTTATTCAGCAATTAACCATTCCAGATGAGGCCAAAGCGCAGCTACTAGCCTTAACCCCCGCACTATACCTCGGCAAAGCGCAGGAATTGGCACAGCGCATCTGAAGTATCACCGCAAAGTTGGGCGACAGACTTGCCACCATACGCACAACATGATCTGCTGCAATCCAGGATTGCAGCAGTTTTGCAATCGATTTAAAAAATACGACTAACCACTCATCCAAAAATAATCGATAGGATTGGTTTGCCTGAATAGGTTGCCATTGACACTCACCGATCATATTTAAGCGACACAACAGAATCTAAGTCGTTATTACCGCCGAAACGACAACAAATCTCAGCAGAATTATCTGTCAAAATGCGAGAGTGAACATTGGTACCCGAATAAAAAAATCCACATAAAAATGTAAATTATTATAAATAATGTTATAATAACTAGCGTGACAATTGTCTGATGTCATTTGAGCAAGTCTATTAATAGTTTATTTAAAGGAGTAATAATGAAAAAGAGTCTATTAATCACAGCGTTGGTAGCCAGTTTTTTTACTTTAAGCGGATGTGCCAGTGATGACTATGGTCATGTTTCAAGAAGTGGAGTCGGTTACAATATAAAATGTTCCGACGGATCTCTTGTGGGCAGATCAGGTCGCTGTGCCAATGATCCTGCGGGATCAAGCTTGACTATTGAGGTGCAATAACGCTCAGTGATAGCTAGCAATCATTAAAGACGATGCTTAGACAGATAAAACTACTTGCTGTGATTGGGTGTTATTCAGCGATAATGCAACAAACAATCATGGCAAAGTAGTTCAGTTTTTTACATTGAATCTTTTTTATTTTGAAAATCTTGATTCACAGAATAAATATCCTTTTGTAGATTGAATTGATAATAGCCAATAAATGACAAATAAATAATGTGTTGGCTACAAGCAAAAAATAAAAGCGTTATTTCAAGGCTTGTGTAAGTAAACACACTCAGTTGGGCGTAGCAAAATGTGGTGATATTTTCTTTTATCCATGGTTAGCTACCAGCGTGGCTAGTGGTGAAGAAAATAAATATTTGCCAGTTATCCCCAGCGGAAAGATCAGTTTATGTTAACCAGAGAATGATTATTTTGTGTATATCTACGCATTATAGATTTCAAATACTGAGCAATATTAGTTAAGCATAAAGAATATCTATTAGGAAAAAATAAGGCTCAGAATGTTTTTACTCTTTATGATAGCTGATCATAATGAATAATTGGACAGCTCAATTAAATTATCATCTGGGTCACGGATATAAACAGATTTAATTTCTCCATTTGCCCCGCTTCTGCTGATCGGTCCCATTTCAATAGCCACCTGCTTTTGCTGTAATATGCTCAGCACTTCATCCAAAGGTTGTTCCACAATAAAACATAAATCCGCTGAACCCGGTGTTGGATACAGTGCTTTGGGTGCAAACTCGTGTCCTAGTTGATGTAAATTAATTTTCATGTGGCCAAAATGTAATGCCGTGCGGTTTTCCGCGAACGTAACGATGTCCATACCCAAAACATCAGCATAAAAGCGACATGAAACCTGAATATCCTTAACGGTTAATACCAAATGATCTAATGTTTTAACCTGCATTTTTTCTCCTTGAAAGCGTGCACAGATCGCTTAAAAATCATTTTTTATCTATTATGCTCAGGAAACGGATAAAGATGTCATCAATTATGCAAAACATAATAAAATAATCCTTTGATCAATCAAAGTTTGGTTGAAAATGACGGATTTTGTTGTATGAAGACATATTGAACATGATTGACGCTATTTAATTCGCTTTCAGCTTAATTTAAGGAGTAGCCAATCAAATTGATTGATATTGGGTATGTCTAAAACCAAATTAAAATAACCTTACCATATTGTATTCAGGCGAGATTACCCTACTGGAAAATAATGACTTTTTAATTAAGACCATTAAGTTAGCTTGAAAAATGGCATTCTTAATCCGCAGGTGCATCATTACTGCCATCCAAATTGATCATTATATGGATCAAACAGAGAGTTACTGATAAGATATTTAGACTAATATCATACAATTATATTGCTAAAGTGGATTTTCTTAATTAAAAGATAAAAAAACCACCAACCTGCATCGGTGGTGGTTTTGCTTCATAAAAAATTATTCTGAGCGCAATTCTGCAGCACGTGCATGCGCAGTTAAGCCCTCGCCATGGGCAAGAATACTGGCAATCTGGCCTAATTCATGTGCACCCTGAGCAGAAACCTGAATTAAACTACTGCGTTTTTGAAAGTCATATACCCCTAGTGGTGAAGCAAAGCGGGCTGTGCGACTGGTTGGCAATACATGGTTTGGACCGGCACAATAGTCGCCCAAACTTTCACTGGTATAGGCACCCATAAAAATGGCTCCGGCATGACGGATTTTACTTTGCCATAAGTGCGGTTGCTGCACCGATAATTCCAAATGTTCAGGTGCCAGTGAATTGGCAATCTGACAGGCTTCTTCCAGATCTTGCACTAAAATAATCGCTCCACGATTGCTGAGTGAGGCTTCAATGATGGCTCTGCGTGGCATTTCTGCCAGCAAGGCTTGCATTTGAGCTTGCACTTCACTGGCGTAAGCGGCATCAGTACAAATTAAAATAGCTTGGGCGATTTCATCATGTTCAGCCTGACTGAATAAATCCATTGCAACCCATTTGGCTGGGGTGGAACCGTCAGCAATGATCAATATTTCGCTGGGGCCAGCAACCATATCAATACCGACCACCCCGAATACCCGTCTTTTGGCGGCAGCGACATAGGCATTACCTGGTCCGGTAATTTTATCCACAGGTGCAATCGTGTCAGTTCCATATGCCAGTGCTGCAATGGCTTGAGCACCGCCAATAGTAAAGATTTGCGACACACCGGCCACATAAGCCGCGGCCAGAACGATATCGTTGCGCTCACCATGGGGCGTCGGGACAACCATGATGATTTCCGCCACCCCTGCCACATGTGCCGGAATGGCATTCATCATCACCGAGCTAGGATAAGCCGCCTTGCCTCCAGGAACATAAATACCGACTCGATCCAGCGCGGTAATTTGTTGCCCAAGCAAAGTGCCATGGTCATCGATGTAATGCCAGGATTGCTGTTTCTGATGTTGATGATAGTCTCTGATCCGCGCTGCGGCTTGTTCTAATGCCATCTGCACTGGAGCAGGGAGACGATTAAAAGCCGCAGCCAGATCAGCTTGAGTCAGCATCAAATCAGCCATAGACTGAGCCTGAGTGTGATCAAATCGATTGGTATATTCGATCACGGCCTCATCTTTGCGTTGCTGTACATCAGCACAAATCGCCGCAACGATGGTATCCACTTGTGGATCCTGCGCTGTTTCAAACGCCTGTAAGGCTTTCAGCTGTTCCTGAAAATCGGCGTCTTGGCTGGTAATATATTTCATACTGTTGTACAGCAAGTGCAAGCACTACACTGCCCAAAAAGTTAAATTAAATGCTGTTACCAAAGTTGTCATCATCAACATCGTTGGTGTTCACTTGGGTTTTGGCAGCCAGTTCATGTGCTGGAATGGTATTACCATCAACTTCAACATCATAAGGTTTAACTACACGCACACGTAAACCACGACCAGCTTTGCGGCTATCAATCCATTCGCTATTGATGGCGGTGATCGCATTATTGGCATTGTCAAAGCCATAATCTCTGGCATTGAAACCACCTTCACCGGTTACTAACTCACGTGCTACAGAGCTAACCGTTGCCCAGCCTTCGATATCACAAGTGCGCTCGATTGCCTTCTGAACCATGGGTACCAGACGGTTCCAGTAATGCTGATTAGAAATTTCTCCGTTTGACCGCACGGTTTTGCCGGTACGGGTATTGCCAAAGCTATTTTTGCTTGGACGACCGCGACCACGATTAACTTCTGGTTGTTTCGTCACACTGTCAAACGTGGTTTTACGTGGACGTCCACGACCGCGTTTGGTCTGTTCTGCTTTATTGTAATCATAGCTGTTGCCGTAATCAGTGGTTTGCGTTTCTACCTGAACCAGAACAGGTTTCTTTTTTTCTGGCTCGATGGTTACACTGATTTTTTCATTAGGCATTTCAGTGCTAACTGCTGGAATAGTAATAACTAGCGGTGCGTCGTCTTGAGCGACAACCGGCTCGGGCAGAGTATTAAACGGCTTGTTTTCGGGTTTACTGATAAAACCATTATTGCGTTTTTTCAGACGTAACCACAAATGATTACCATGCATCTGCGTCTCGAAGATATCTATAGCATTAATCAGATATGATAACTTGGTATAACCATAATTGCGGGCATCGAAATCTGAATTAACCTTATTGATATATTGACCTACTACACCAAGAGAAGTCCAACCCTCATCATCAGCATGTTCTTTGACCGCATTGCGAAACAAATTCATCAATGCAGTATCTTGCTTCAGTTCAGCTGGAGATTTACGTTTGGTATGGAAAATCGGTGCTTGTGCTTTGTCTTCACAAATTTCTGTCGCCGTATGACTCAGTAAATTTTCAGTATAAATAAATTTATCACAAGCTTTACGGAAAGATTCAGGCGTTTTTTTCTGACCAAATCCATATACAGTCAGACCATTTTCTCGTATACGCGAGGCCAAACGAGTAAAATCACTATCGCTGGAAACAATACAAAAACCATCAAAAGTATTACTGTAAAGTAAATCCATCGCATCAATGACCATGGCCATATCAGTAGCATTTTTACCTTTGGTATAAGCAAATTGCTGAACCGGTGTGATGGCATGTGGCAATAGAGCATCTTTCCATTTAGATAAACCAGAGCTCCAGTCACCATAAATGCGTTTAACACTGGCAATGCCATATTTGGCAATTTCTTCCAGTAAAGATTCAACAATGCTGGCAGATGCATTATCCGCATCGATCAGCACCACTAATTTAGCAGAATTTTCTGTAGTCATAATTTCGGTTTCCTATTGTTATAATGAATTATTCATATTCAAATGCGTTGTTTGAGCAAATATATCAATAATGGGTTGGATAGAAGAATATTTAAGTTTTAACACCGCCTTATTCACCACAAGCCGGCTGGAAATATCCACAATATGTTCTACCGCTTCCAAATTATTGGCTTTTAAAGTGTTTCCGCTGGAAACCAGATCGACAATGGCATCAGCCAAACCGACTAAAGGTGCCAATTCCATCGAGCCATATAATTTAATTAAATCTATATGAACACCTTTATTGGCAAAGTGTTCTAAAGCAATATTCGGGTATTTAGTGGCAACTCGTAAGCGACAACCTGGCTGAGATGCCGCCGTATAATTAAAACCTTTTCGCACTGCAACCATCATCTTGCAATTAGCAATATGTAAATCTAGTGGCTGATATAATCCTTTGCCATTATGCTCAATCAACACGTCTTTTCCAGCTATGCCGAAATCTGCAGCACCATATTGAACATAAGTAGGTACATCAGAAGCACGCACAATAATCAGACGAATATTGTCGTGGTTGGTTTTAATGATTAATTTACGCGACTTTTCCGGATCTTCAACTGCGTGAATGCCCGCTGCTGCCAGTAGCGGCAGAGTCTCTTCGTAAATTCTTCCTTTCGATAATGCAATAGTTAATTGTGCATTCATTTTTCATCAGTATAAAGATATGGCAAAATAATTTTGCATAATTTTATAAATATATTAATTATGAATATTAATTCAACAACACTTTTTATGGCATAAACCAGACAATTCAAGCTGAGTCTAATAATTTGTTTTCTTCAGAGAAGGCTAAACTGCAGAGAAAAGCATGATAAAAACCACTTAAATAATTAAATGCTACGCTGCTATTCAGTAAATCTGCTGAATTTCTATATGAGAAATATGCTTATTAAGCTCCTCTTTTCGAAATTTGTCTACTCGCAATGCCATAAAAGCCCAAATAGAAGCTGACATAAACCAAAAACATCTTTTTCTTGATAAATACATCGTCATAATCAGGCTGATCTTTCAACCAAATTGCAGCAGTCGGCTGCGAAACCATAAGCCTGTTGACTTTCGGATGCTGAAAATACCCTGAAATAAAACTTTTGTGTTTGAGTTTCGTCAACATAGAATACCGTTTTTCTATTTTAGTTATCCGTTTCATTGCTCCGCGAAAAATTTTGTTGCAATTTTTTTACGGCAAATGGTTGTGCGGACAATATTGCTAAAACGACAGCAGTAAAATTCATGTTACATAAATTCATTCTAATCAATCTCATTCAACAGACTGATTCAATCTCTACAGTACAAAATAAATTTTCCAGAAATAAAAACTTAGTTAAAAAATAAGATGATGAGTTGTCATTTTTAATGAATGAATAAAATATAAAAAAAATCAAATACAAAATCAACCTTATAAAGGTAAATCCCCAAAAAATCCGCTCAAATAAAAAAATACTTTACAGCTGCTAAAAATCCGTTATAATGCTGCTTCTTCGCTAGCCCAGGTGGCGAAATTGGTAGACGCAGGGGACTCAAAATCCCCCGCCGCAAGGTGTGACGGTTCGAGTCCGTCCCTGGGCACCAAATTTTAAAACACTGCTATTATGTTTAATAGCAGTGTTTTTGTTTCTGCGTACATGTCTTCTATTTTAGATTTATCCTATCTTGCTGTCATCGTGGACAAACAACGGGTCTGTAATTCAAGTAAACGATTCAAATCGATGTGCCGTTGCTGCACAGCAAATTCATAAACAGACAGCGTTATTTATTCAAGAGTTTTTTTATGCATCATCACAAATTCAACGCCATCCCAAAATTCTGCAAATAATTATGGCCATCACAATATTTTTATTAATAAGACAGATGTAATGTTTAGCCTAAAATCCGCTATCACGACGGCTATTTCTTCTCCACGTAAGCGAATTGGCTACCACCATATCTATATCCGTTAGAACAAGATCATCTTTAAACATGAATCGGGCAAATAGGCTGCAGCACGTAAAGGAGCAATAAACGGCTAAGCTTACCTCAACCACCATGATCACAAAATTTTCTGGTATGAGAAAGCATCAATTTTGTATAAAAATATTAATAAAAAATTAAAATAATGACAAAACTTTACAAAATGGAATAAAAGAGCTAATATACCGAATAGATATGATTTTATTGCAAAATTTAGGGTGATATTGGTGTCAATATTTAATGCATGACATATCGTCTCCCATTATTTAAAGACCAGCATGATTATTAAAGAGATTGCCGATAAGTCACAAGATAAAAATATATTGCAGCAATTATTGCGCCGTCCAGATCTAATCGAGGGTACGCGGCAGAAAATAGAAAAAAAATTAAAGTACCTTAATTCAGGCACTAAAGGAGAAAATAATTCTGCTTATCAACTAGACTTTTATTATGGTGCTAGTGCGGATTGGATCGTGATACATGATCTGCGATTGGTGTTTCAACATCAAATTGCGCAAATTGATCATCTGTTGATCAATCGGTTCCTACAAGTTTTTGTCTGCGAAAGCAAAAGTGTGTCTGGTGAAATAATTATTAATGAACAAGGTGAGTTTTCATATAAATATGAAACCAACACCAAAGAAGTGGCTTCACCTTTACTACAAAACCAACGCCATATAGCTGTACTAGAAAATATTTTTCGCTCAGGGCTAATTACCTTGCCGAAACGGTTGGGGATCAGACTACAACCAAGTCTGGAAAGTCTGATACTGGTGACGGAAAATACCAAGATAGTGCGACCGCAAAATCAGGTAGCTGGGATTGAGCGAATTATTAAAACTGATCAGGTCAAAGCCAAAGTGGAGGAATATACGCAAAAGTTACAGTGGTTGCGGTTATGCAAAAAAATTTCCTCTTCTACTTTGAAAAATATAGGCCAGCAATTGTGTGACTTGCATCGGCCGGCGCCAACCACTGATTGGTATAAACAGTTTGGTATCTATCCCTCTGATGAATTTAAAGCCGAAGCGACAGCAGGGACGTGTCATGCGTCTGCAAGTACCAAAGCAACAGCCGAAGCTGCATTGGCTGAGCTATCCCATTGTGCTGGTTGTGGAAGAAATCTAACGGCAGCAGAAAAACAATTCTGTGACCATCACCCAATGAAATTTAACTCCCAAGCTTATTGTTACCCTTGTCAGCGCACAGTAGCAGCAAACGAAACCAGCCGTTGATATTATTTGACGCGAGCAGGAAAACTAAAATTGGCATATCATCGATCTAATAAACAACTTAATTTAGCTATAACACTAGTATCGCCATGCACTCACATTGAATAGGTTCTAACATCTAAAAATAGCATTGCATCATTGTTCAAGCAGAAAAAATGATGTTATTTATTTTCCAGCAACTGCGACTAATTTAGTGGTAAAACCACGCTTTGCTTTGCTGCTGTCAACGCCACTAAGCCTGAAATAACATCTTGCAATTATGAATACTATTCATTATTCATAAATATAAAGTGCTGCATAACCACTCATCATTAGGTTTTAAAAAATGGGGTTTTTGAGCAGATTAACCTAGAGTAAAAAAGATTAAGACGATCTAAATGATCTTGCATTGCGTTTACAAATTAAAACGGCAGATATATATTGTTTACCCTATTGTTCTGAGTTTAATTGAATAAAATCATATGTCAAAAAAAAATTATTTAAAGAGTAAATATATTATTTTTTTACTATTTGTCATCGTGTGTTTAACCTGGGGAACCACATGGATTGGGATCAAAATTGCGGTTGAAACGGTCAATCCCCTGTTAGCTGCTGGTTTACGGTTTATTATCGCGTTTCCTTTCTTATTACTAATCACCTTTATCTCCAAATCCCCGATTTTTTTTCCGCGGAAATCGTGGCCTTTCTTTATTCTCTTAACCTTATTTTATTTCACCATTCCATATTATCTGCTCAGTTTCGGCGAACAGTACGTATCTTCAGGGCTAACGTCTCTTTTGTTTAGTTCAATGCCTATATTTTCGATCATCTTTTCTAAGATATTTCTCAAAGACAAAATATATTTAAATCAAGTCATCGGCATCACATTGGGTTTTCTTTGTCTGATTTATATACTGATCTCAGAAGGATTGGTGATCTCATATACCGACTTTTTGGGTGTGGCATCCATCCTATTGGCTGCTATCATGCATGGGTTTTTGTATGTCTATTCCAAAAAAGCTGGAGATGGCATCAATGTATTTACTTTCAATACTCTGCCGATAGGCGTGGCGGGGGTCTTGCTGTGTTTGCTCAGTTTTGTCTTTGAGAAAAACCAGTTGCACGCGATATCTTTAAATAGCTGGTTGGCATTAATATATCTTGGCGTGGTGGCGTCAGTAGGCGGCTTTATTGCCTATTTCTATTTACTCAAACGGATGAGTCCAGTCATATTGTCATTTATTTTTATCATTTTCCCGGTGGTTGCCATATTTATTTCAGCCATTTATGAAAATAAACCCATATCAACCCATTTTATTATTTCTACCTTCATCATGTTATGTGGTTTCGCTATCACTAAGTTACCCACCAACTTGCGGAAAAATCATTAATCCGACAAAAAATCACCTGATTCATTCGACACGATGTGGTCAGAATCAGGTGATAAATGGTGATCACCTTCCGTACGGCATTTTTGCATTAATACTGCCGACAGACAGGAAAGTGGCTAAAATCTTACTTACCAAGATGCTAATGCTCAGGCATGTGGCTCTTTGGTGTAGGACGATAGCGCTCTAATAACAAATTTCTGAATTTATTGGTCGGATCCAGTTTCGATTTGAGTTGAAAAAATTCTTCAGCTCGCGGATAAGCCTGTTTAAACTGTTCTTCAGTGGCGTGTAATTGATAGGGTAAGAAATAACTACCGTTATTCGCCAGTGCTGCATCAATTAACTCACGTGTCCAGATTCCCACCTGTTGTTGACTTTGTTGATCTTTATTTTGCTGATAATAAATTACAAAAGCATATACTTCAGTCTTTGCCCACGCCAGCAAAGATCCACTGTCAGCATTGGCATGGCGAATAGAAATATTGATTACATTAACATGGTGTTTTTTCAATATATCGACCATTTGTGGATAGAATGCATCAAATTGATCAATCGGGATAAAATATTCTTGTAATGCATAGGATTTCTTTTTGTTTTGGATTGGTTCCAGCTCAGCTACCCGATGACTGGCTTCATAATTACGCCACATAACCGGTTGATGATGAAATTCAACATTGTCATGAAGCTGACGCAACTTTTTACCCGAATCTGAAGAAGAAACTATTTTTAGCTGTTGTTTTTTGATTGGATATTTTTTATGCAGTGGTCTTAACCGATCTTCAATGGTTAATGGTTCCTGTGTTTCAACAAAGGTAACGGCACGCACTTGCTCAAATTCAGGCGGATAAATAATGCCATTATGAAAAATAGCAGCTTTATCAGAGCGAATATGCTCAACAAAATAACGGTGATATTCAGCTATTGGCATAAGTTGGTTAACACGTTTAACCTTAACATTATCGCTTAAGCGTAAAGTCACTTCGGTGATAACGCCGATACCACCATAGCCCCCAATAGCTGCGTAAAAAATTTCCTGATTTTCATGCGGGCTGGCCAACACGATAGAGCCATCAGCCAGCACCAATTTAATTTTTTCAACCGATAGAATAATGGGACCTTCACCAATATAGCGACCATGCACATTGACCCCTAACGATCCGCCAATACTGAAATTGGCAAAGCTTTGCATTATTTTGACGGCTAATCCATAAGGATCAATCAGTTGTTGTACCTGTTGCCAACTGGCTCCAGCCTCAATCGTTAACAGATGATGTTCAGGGTCGAACGCAATAACGTGGTTTAATTTACTGGTATCGATCTGCACCGCGTCGGTAAACGCTGTCTGTCCGCCCATGCTGTATTTGCCCCCGGCGATACTGATTGGCCCAGACGTGTTTTTGACCAATTCCGCTACTTGCTCGGTCGATTCCGGTTGAACCACCTTTTTAACCTGAACAGGAGTCATGCCAGTTACATCATTTACCTCGACTGCATAGGCCGAAAGAGTCAGCAATAATCCACAACAGTAACAAATATATTTTAATATGTTCATTATTTCACCAGTCGTTTAGTTGTTAGTATCGTCGTTTGGGCTTAACAAAACCTATTGGCTAAAAGTAATATGGAAGTTTAATCTTCATTCTGAAGTCATCATTCTTATTCAGCAGAGGCCTTTTTGCGTTTGAGTGAACTCCTTAAATATGCTCTGTCGCCTACCGATACACAGCTTGATTACATCAAATATCAACTGAAAATGCAATGCGAATATTTGATTGCCTTCTAAGCTTAATTGGTGTCAAAACTAGTTGACAGGTCTATGAACAGCTTGTAGTTTTTCTAATCATTAAGCGTTTTGCTTGATTCGGCGTCTTTTCCAGCTGCACTTTAAATTATTCTCCATCGCAGACATTGATGCGCTTTTTGCTCGCAATAGCAGAGGTTAATTTAAAGCAATGCATGATGCACAGTCTATCCGCACATTCAAATGCTTTATCACTGACATGCTGCCAAAATCTTGGTGCCTGTAGAAAACAGGCTGATACACTGTATGAACCTATCTCTATTATTGAGTTAGATTTACCGCCTTGCAGTGCAGCGGTAAATGGATAACATTGCTGAAACGCTGGACAAGAATAATAGCATCATTTCTCCCAACAATAGGAAAGCCATATGAACATAGTTGATATTTCAAAACAGCGTTACACCACTAAACATTACGATAAAAATAAACGTATTCCTGCTGAGCAATTAGCTCAATTGTTGGAAGTGATCAGAAACAGTCCAACTTCAGTGAACTCACAACCCGGTCATTTTTTTGTGATAGATAATGATCAGGCTCGCGCTAAAATCATGCCGGCCATTATGGAACCCAATCAGCAACGTATTGCTGATGCCTCACACACACTCATATTCTGTGTAAAAAGCCCGTTAAGCGAACAGCACTTACAAAATCTGCTGGCTCAGGAAGACAAAGATGGTCGCTTTACCTCTGCAGAAGACAAACAGATGATGGATCAGGGACGGCGTATGTTTGTTGAATACAACAGCAACACACCGCAGTGTCAGCTTGAGTGGGAAGCAAAACAGCTTTATATCGCCTTGGGGCAATTGTTATTTGCAGCAACAGCCATCGGAGTAGATTCAACCGCGATGGAAGGTTTTGATAAAGCCAAAATGGATGAAGTTCTTGATTTAAACCAGCAGGGCTTACGCAGTGTCTTGGTGGTTACCCTAGGATATCGCAGCGCAGATGACAGCAATGCCAGTCGCCCAAAATCCCGGTTGCCAAAAGAGCAAATATTTACTCAATTATAATACCGATAAATAATTAAGCCATCATTGAATTGCTGGTTTGCGCACAAATCACTGGGTGCCTAAAACAACCTCGGTGCCTGGTGATAAGCTTATTCCAAAAGCTCATTTCTTAACTGTCCACCGTTCTATAGCATCAAAAACGATCCAACTTGCTGAAAAAAAATTATAAAACTCGCTAAGTTCCATATTAGATAATTTTCCATGTATCGATGTCAAAGCCAATAGCCAAAACAGCTTTGTGCTTTGCTAACATGATAATCACATCATTATGTTCATTTCAGACTCTTCAATCCATTTTCTTGCTTTGTTTGCAGCAAGAATATTTTATTAGTAGGCAATGATTTGACGTGAAAATAGCTAACTATTGTATAGCGGATAGCATCAATATGAGCCAAGTAACCCAACTAAAATGCTCCAATTATGATGAGTGAAAATGCTGATAGCCTTGTTCACTGACAAATACTGGGATAGTAATATCGTGTTGCTCAGTCGCAATGTGTTCAACCTGTTGGCAACTAAAACCGACACCAATTAATCGCGGCTTAAGCTGGTGATGTGTGCCTAGGGTAGCATCATAGTAACCGCCTCCTTGTCCCAGCCTGTGCCCTTGAGAATCAATACCCAGTAGCGGCATTAACAAAGTATTCAATCGATGCACTCGAATTTTGTCACCCTTGAACTGCGGGATTCTCCCCTGCCGCCCGTACAAATTCTGTAGTCGCAGATCGCGCTTAGTCACACGTTGACCGACTAGACGTGGACATGGGGTAAACCATAACTGACGAGAGTGTGCTTCAATATAGGGTAAATAAACGGTTGCTCCACGCTGTTGAGCAGTCACAATCCACGATAAAAGTGACAGTTCACTACCCATAGCCCAATACACACCAATACGCTTCTGACGGCGGATATAACGATACAATAGACGATTCACTCGCTTAGTTGCCGCTTGTCGGCTATCTCGGCTCAGTGACTTACGTCTTTGCCGCAACTTGAGTCTTAATTGTTGTTTTTCTACGTGGGGAGTCATCGAAATCGCTTTATCATTTAAAGTGCAATGAGGAATATAATTTTATCTGTTTTAAGCATAATACCGTTTCTACTGACTTGTAGAAACCGGTTTTTTTCTGTATGATTTCACCGTTTTGCCTCGGTAAAATTTTTTGAAACGCTCGCATCGTACGCGAAAGGGTGCTCTGAAAAGAGTTCTATGTGTGGCGATGTCAGGCTTTAACCCTTTAAGGATAAGAATTATGTCACAAATTACTATGCGCCAGATGTTGGAAGCAGGCGTTCACTTTGGTCACCAGACCCGCTACTGGAATCCGAAAATGGCTGAATACATTTTCGGTGCTCGCAACAAAATCCACATCATCAATTTGGAAAAAACTTTGCCAATGTTTGTGGAAGCTCAGGATGTAGTTCGTCGTCTGGCTGCTAATAAAGGTACAGTGCTGTTTGTTGGTACCAAACGTCAAGCGCGCGACATCATCAAAGAAGAAGCGATCCGTGCAGGTGCGCCTTATGTAGACCATCGTTGGTTGGGCGGTATGCTAACCAACTACAAAACCGTTAAACAGTCTATCAAACGTCTGGAAGAAAAAACTGCTGCATTGGAAAATGCTACTGAAGCAGGTTACGGTAAAAAAGAAATTCTGGAAATGCAGCGTGAAGTAGCCAAACTGGAACGCTCTTTAGGCGGTATTAAAGACATGAAAGGTCTGCCAGATGCCATTTTCGTTATCGATACTGGGTACCAAAAAGGTACTTTGGTTGAAGCGGCTAAACTGGGTATTCCAGTAATCGCTGTTGTTGATACCAATAACAGTCCTGATGACGTGAAATATGTGATTCCTGGTAACGATGACTCTGCCAAAGCAATCCGTCTGTATTGCCGTGGCATCGCTGACGCTATTTTGGAAGGTAAATCTCAGTCATTGCAGGAAGTGGTTCAGGCTGCTCAAGCTGCTGAAGAAAAACAGGCTGCCGCTGCTGCTGCTGAATAATCTGATATTTACAGTTTTTGTAAAAGAAGGGGACATCAGTGCCCCCTTTTTTTAAATAATTTTCCGGTCGGAGGGTGTCCGACTGAATGAAATCAAGTTTAAGGAGTAAAACATGGCTGCAATTACTGCAAAAATGGTAGGTGATTTGCGCGCTGCTACCGGTCTGGGCATGATGGAGTGCAAAAAAGCATTGGTAGAAGCTGACGGTGACATGGAAAAAGCTGAAGAAATCCTGCGCATCAAATCTGGTGCTAAAGCCGGTAAACTGGCTGGTCGTACTGCAGCGGAAGGCGTTGTGGCTGAATATGTTGATGGTCAGGTTGGTGCTTTGGCTGAAATCAACTGTGAAACCGACTTCGTGGCTAAAGATGCCAGCTTTATGGCATTTGCTCAGTCAGTAGCAAAAGCCGTTGCTGTACATAATCCAGCATCATTGGAAGCATTAGCAGAAGTGAAAACTGATGACGGCGTGACTGTGGAAGAAGCCCGCAAAGCCGTGATTGCTAAACTGGGTGAAAACATCACTGTTCGCCGCTTCGAACGTATCGAAACCGCAGGTGGTCTGGTTACCTATATGCATGGCAACAAAATCGGCGTTATGGTAGAACATACCGGTGGTGATGCACAGGCTATCCGTCAGGTAGCGATGCACATTGCTGCGTCTAAACCAAAATGTGTATCAGCCGCTGAAGTGGATCCAGAATTGGTTGCTAAAGAGCGTCATATTTATGAAGAACAAGCTGCTGCTTCTGGTAAACCAGCCAACATCATTGAAAAAATGGTTGATGGTCGAGTGCAAAAATTCCTGGCAGAAGTAACTTTGCTTGGTCAGCAATTTGTGATCAATCCTGATCTGACTGTGGAAAAATTCTTAAAAGAACAAAACGCTGTCGTGAATCGTTTTGTGGCATTCCATGTTGGTGAAGGCATTGAGAAAAAAGAAGTGGATTACGCAGCAGAAGTAGCCGCCGCTTCCAAAGTTTAAGGGAGCTAAAGCCATGGGCACTCTTGATTCAGATTCCTGAATCAGGGTGCTTTTTTTTCAGCCATTTGTTTTCAGCAAACAGAGAACTGAAATAAAAGTTCCCTAAAGTACGATTTAAAATTAAAGTGATAGCTAAAGGCTATCCAGTGCAAACGACAGAAAGAGCGATTATGACTAAACCAGCAAAATACAAGCGAGTTTTATTGAAATTGTCCGGTGAGGCATTAATGGGGCCTGATGCTTTTGGTATCAATCGCGACACCATCATGCAAATAACCGCTCAGGTCAAAGAAGTGGTAGAGATGGGTGTAGAAGTGGCCATTGTTATTGGTGGTGGAAATATTTTCCGTGGTATGGCACAGTCAGCCAAGGGTATGGAACGAGCCACTGCTGATTACATGGGCATGATGGCCACCGTGATGAATGCACTGGCATTAAAAGAAGCATTTGAAAGTCAGAATGTTAAAGCACGCGTTCAGTCGGCACTCAGTATGCAGCAAGTGGCTGAAACCTATGCCCGACCAAAAGCGATTCAGTATCTGGAGGAGGGCAAAGTAGTCATCTTTGCCGCAGGTACCGGTAACCCATTTTTTACTACCGATACTGCAGCCAGCCTGCGTGGTGTAGAAATGAACTGTGATATTATGTTGAAAGCAACTAATGTCGATGGCGTTTATGCCGCAGATCCGAAAACCAATCCTGATGCTAAACGCTATCAGGAAATTACCTTTGATCAGGCGATCAATCAGAATCTTAAAGTAATGGATGCCACCGCATTTGCTCTGTGTCGTGAACAAAAACTGAATATTGTGGTGTTCGGTATATTCAAGCCGGGGGCATTAAAGCAAGTTATTATGGGCGAAGATGTCGGTACATTGGTACACGTTTAATCTAGTCCATACAATCCTAAACAACTTGTGGCAACGAGTATACTGGGTTAGTATGCGCGTTTGCCGCTAGCCGGTAGCAGAAAATTCTGCCCGGAATGACATTAACGCAGCCGAATCAGACAGGAATTTTCATGATTAACGAAATTCAACGCACTGCTGAAACCAAAATGCAGAAATCCATCGAAGTATTGCGCGAAAACCTTTCAAAAGTTCGTACCGGACGCGCACATACTGGTCTATTGGATCAGGTAGAAGTAGAATATTATGGTAGTATGGTTTCAATCAGTCAGGTGGCCAGTGTTACCTTGATTGATGCACGCACTATCGGTGTTAAACCGTACGAAAGTAAAATGGCTGCAGCGATTGAAAAAGCCATTCGCAATTCAAGTCTAGGTCTTAACCCTGCGGCAATGGGCGATCTGATTCGTGTACCCATGCCGATGTTGACCGAAGAGCGTCGTAAAGACCTAATTAAAGTTGTCCGCGCAGAAGTAGAAGATGGTCGGGTAGTGGTGCGCAATGTCCGTCGTGATGCCAATAATGATCTAAAGCGCCTGCTGAAAGATAAAGAAATCAGTGAAGACGAAGCGCGTCGTGGTGAAGAAGGCATCCAAAAAATTACCGATAAATATATTGCAGACATCGATAAAATGTTGGCCACCAAAGAAGCCGATTTAATGGCCATCTAGACCTTACATGGCAAAAAAGGAAGTACATTGACTATCAGTAGTACTCAAAATGTTCCTGCACATACCGATATACCACAGCACATTGCGGTGATTATGGACGGTAATGGTCGCTGGGCAAAAAAACGCCTAATGCCTCGCATAATGGGGCACAAAAAAGGGCTGGAAATGCTGGAAGAAATGACCGCCAATTGTTCGCGTATGGGGGTTCGTTATCTCACCGTATTTGCTTTTTCCACCGAAAACTGGCGTCGACCGCTGGACGAAGTGAATTTTTTAATGGGGTTATTTTTGCAATCATTGCAAAAACGAGTGCAGAAACTGCATAAAAACAATCTTCGTTTACGGGTCATTGGCGATCGCAGCCGTTTTGCGGCTGAAATTGTTGCTGGTATAGAAGCTGCGGAAACACTGACAGCCAATAATACCGGCTTAACCCTGACTATCGCTGCTGATTATGGCGGTCGCTGGGATATTCTTCAGGCAGTCAACCAGGCCATTGAAGCAGGCGAAAAACAAATTACCGAAGCATCGATTTTGCCTTATTTATCTTTGGGTGATGCTCCGGAACCAGACCTGTTTATCCGTACTGGTGGCGAAACCCGTATCAGTAACTTTCTACTCTGGCAGTTGGCTTATACCGAATTGTATTTTACCCAAGTGCTTTGGCCAGACTTTGATAAGACCGAACTAACCCGCGCTATTGAATCATATCAACAACGCGAACGTCGCTTTGGTCGTACTTCCGAGCAATTACCCATAGCTGAACAGCGCCCATAACACTTATGCTTAAACAACGTATACTCACCGCCTTAGTGATCTTACCCTTAATGATAGGAATGTTGTTTTGGGCAAATAATATCGTGTGGGCAGCATTTTCCGGACTCATTGCTTTATTAGCATTGTGGGAATATGGGCGGATTGCTGGATTGAGTCCATGGCAGAATGGTTTTTATCTACTCATTACTGCGTGTGGTGGTGCTTACTTGTATCATCAGCATGGTCAATTCACGTCATGGTTGCAATGGTTGGTGCTGTTCTTCTGGGTGATTATTGTTCCATTGTGGTTAAGGTTTAAATGGAAAATCAAAGCCAATATCTTTGCCCCATTGATTGGCTGGATATTGATGCTGCCATTTTGGTATGCCTTGGTTTACCTGCGCCCAGATAGCGCAGCTGCGTGGTCATTGTTGACCATTCTGGCTTTAATTTGGATAGCAGATATTGCCGCATACTTTTGTGGTCGAACCTTGGGCAAACACAAACTGGCTCCTACCATCAGTCCGAATAAAAGCTGGGAAGGTGCCATTGGTGCTGTCATCTTTGTGGCCATTTATACCTTTATCTTACAACAACAAGGTTGGTTGCCGATTAAATTGCCTTTATGGCAGACCCTGTTGCTGGCATTGGTTTTGACGGCAGTTAGCATCATTGGCGACTTGCTGGAAAGCCTATTAAAACGTTCTGCTGGCGTTAAAGACAGCAGTCAGCTTCTGCCAGGACATGGTGGCGTGTTTGACCGTGTTGATTCCATGATTGCTGTGTTAGGTGTCTATGCTGCATTGCGCTGGCTTACCGCTTTAGTATAAAAGTGATCTTGCTCATGTCTAGTCATCGTCCAATTGCCATCACCATTCTTGGAGCCACTGGAAGCATCGGTCTGAATACCCTTGACGTCATTAGCCGTCACCCAGACCGATTTCGAGTATTTGCCTTAACTGCCCATCGACAGATTGAGCGCTTAGCCGAATTATGTTTGCGTTTTCAACCTGAATATGCTGTGGTGGCTGAATCGGCCGATGCGCTTCGCTTGCAGCAACAACTGCAAGCGGTGGCGTGTACCACCAAAGTATTGTATGGCGAGCAGGCTTTATGCGATGTGGCTCAATCTAATGATACCGACGCTGTCATGGCGGCAATTGTCGGTGCGGCTGGATTGATGCCGACATTAGCTGCGGCACAAGCCGGCAAAATAATCTATCTGGCCAACAAAGAAACATTAGTCGTGGCCGGCGCATTATTTATGCAGGCGGTACAACAATATGGAGCGCGTTTGCTACCAGTAGATAGCGAACACAATGCCATCTATCAGGTATTACCGGAAAATTACCAAGGTAATCTAAAACAGGCAGGAATACAATCTCTTATACTTACCGCTTCCGGTGGTCCTTTTCTGCATACCGAACTAAAAGACTTTGCTTCTATCACACCTGAACAGGCAGTCAGACACCCAAACTGGAGTATGGGTCAAAAAATTTCCGTTGATTCCGCCACCATGATGAATAAGGGGCTAGAACTAATCGAAGCACACTGGTTATTTCACGCCCCCGCCGATCAACTTGAAGTAATCATTCATCCACAAAGCGTCATCCATAGTATGGTACGCTATATTGACGGATCAGTTTTAGCACAACTGGGTGTCGCTGACATGCGCATTCCCATCGCCCATTGTTTGGGCTTACCCGAACGGATTGTATCTGGAGCCAGCAGCTTAGATTTTACTCAGTTAAGCGGGTTACATTTTCTCAGCGCAGATTTTAATCGTTTTCCATGTTTGAAATTGGCTTATGATGTCTTACATAGCAGTAATCCAGCCAGTTCCTGCGTCTTAAATGCTGCAAACGAAATAGCTGTGGCTGCTTTTCTACATAACCAGATTGCTTTCACAGATATTGCATCATTAGTAGATTGTTGCCTAGAATCATACAGTGGTCATGCTGCAATACACGTTGAAGAATTATTAGCCTTAGATAAGCAGGTACGAGCTGCTGCACAAAAATGGGTAAATAGCCGCGTGAGCAAATAAAAACGGAGAGACCATGTTGTTAACCATCATTGCTTTTATTGTGGCAATATTATTGTTAGTAAGTTTGCATGAACTAGGACATCTGATCGTAGCGCGGTTATGTGGTGTCAAAGTGTTGCGTTTCAGTATTGGCTTTGGAAAACCATTTTTCCGCTACCAACGTGCCGGCATTGAATGGTGTCTGGCTCCCATTCCCTTGGGTGGTTATGTCAAAATGGTCGATACGCGAGAAGGCGACGTAAACCCAGATGATCTGCCCTATGCATTTGATCGTCAGCATCCCCTAAAGCGCATTGCCATTGTGGTTGCCGGTCCATTAACCAACCTGATTCTGGCGGCAATATTGTATACTGCCAGTTTTGGTATTGGTGGTGTGACTCAGCTCAAACCTTGGTTAGGTATGGTTGAACAGGGCAGCGTAGCAGAAAGAGCCGGATTTAAGCCAGAAGATCGCATCACCAGCGTCAATGGTGAAACAGTGACCGATTGGGCTGATGCCCAAACGAAAATCATGTTGAATTTAGATAGTGGCACAGTACAGGTTGCCGTGACAACGCCAACTGGTCAACAGGCGATCCGATCACTAAACATTGCCGGCACAACTGCTGCAAAAGAAGCGGCACAGTCTGGCTACATCGGTTTAGTGCCGTCTAAAGTCACCAACCGCATTGGTGCCGTGTTGCCTGACAGCGTGGCTGCCAAAGCTGGGTTGCAAGTTGGAGATACCTTATTGAGCATCAATGGCGTCAAAGTGACTAGCTGGCAGCAATGGGTAGAAATTATTCGTGCCAACGCCGGTGCCAAACTGGATATCAGCTTTGCGCGTAACAACCAAATTCAGACGACCAGCCTGCGTCCTGACTCAGTCCAACAAAACGGCGAGATAATCGGTCAAATTGGTATTGGTGCCATGCGTGACGAAGTTTGGGAAAAACAAATTCGTCAGCATTATCAGCCCAATTTGACCCAAGCCATTCGCTTGGCGTTTCAGCGTACCTGGGATTACATCAGTATGACTTTGTCACTTTTTGGCAAATTATTAACAGGTCAGGCATCTTTACATTACCTGTCCGGCCCGCTGACCATTGCTGATGTGGCCGGGAAAACCGCCGCTTTAGGCTGGCAAAGCTATACAGAATTTCTTGCCTTAGTGAGTATCAGCTTAGGCGTATTGAATTTATTACCCATTCCCATGTTAGATGGCGGACATTTCATGTATTATGCTGTCGAATGGATACGTGGCAAACCTTTAAGCCTGAGAGTACAGGAAATTGGACTACGTATTGGCATGGGCGCCATGTTAATGTTGATGTTAGTAGCTTTCTTCAACGATATTACCCGTTTGTTTGGATGAATAATGAAAATAAAGCAGATTACCGTCAGTTTAATGGCTTTAGGCCTAACTTCACTGGCTTTTGCAGTCGAGCCGTTTACAATTAAAGACATTCGGGTCGAGGGTCTACAACGTACCGCACCCACTACCGTATTTAGCTATTTACCGGTGAAAATCGGTGATACCTTCACCGATGGCGAAGGGGAGAATATCGTCAAAAAACTTTATGCTACCGGTTTTTTTGATGACATCCGCGTCGAGACCATGGGAAATCAGGTTTTACTCACTGTAGTTGAACGTCCCATTATCAGCAGCTTCGATGTCACCGGTGGTAAAACCATCAACAACAATGATATCAAAAAGAATCTGAGCAATTTTGGTCTGGGTCAATCGCGCGTATTTAATCCGGCGATGTTACAACAAGCCGTAGAAGGCTTGCGTGACGCCTATCGGCAAAAAGGGAAAACCGCCGTCACCATCACACCTAAAGTAACCCGTCTTGAGCGCAATCGCGTTGCTGTAGAGCTGAAAATTGATGAAGGTACCACCACCACCATCAAAACCATACAATTCCAAGGTAATCAGCATTACTCATCGCGTACATTACGCAAACAAATGTCCCTTAGTCCGCACAACTGGATGAGCTGGCTATCCAAAAACGATCGTTTCTCAGAAAACCAGTTTAAAGATGACCTGGATAATCTGAGTAACTTTTATCAGGATCATGGATATCTCAACTTCCGCATTACCGATGTTAATGTCAGCAATAGCGATGGTAAAGTCTCTCAGGCGATCAGTATCACTGTCGATGAAGGCGAACGCTATCGCTGGGGTAATGTTACCGTAGGGGGTGATACCCGCGAAGTTCCCCTGGAAGCCCTACAGCAACTGGTCAAAATCAAACCAGGTAAATGGTATAACCGTGGTCAAATGATTAATACCATCAAAGCCATTCAGGATCGCATGGGTAGCAATGGTTATGCCTTTAGTCAGGTCGATGTCCGTCCGATGGCCAACGACAGCAACAAAACCGTTGATTTTGTTCTCAACGTTATTCCTGATCGTAAAGTCTATGTTAACCAGATCAACATCACCGGTAATAACAAAACCCGCGATGAAGTGTTACGACGCGAGCTGCGTCAGATGGAACGTGCACCATATGATACTTACAAAATCAACCGTTCCAAAGAACGTATTCAGCAGCTAGGATACTTTGATAATGCTCAGGTAGACATTAAATCCGTACCCAATACGCCAGATCAGGTAGATTTGGATCTGAGTGTTAAAGAGCGCTCAACCGGTTCCATCAACGTGGGTGCCGGTTGGGCGCAAGATGATGGTCTGCTTCTGTCGGCCGGTATTGCACAGGATAATTTATTCGGCACCGGTAAATCCGCTAGCCTACAACTGTCACGATCTAAAGTTAGTCAGGTTGCCGGCTTATCCTTTACCGATCCCTATTTCACACCGGATGGAGTCAGTCTGGGCTACAACCTTTACTACCGTGGCTATAATCCGAGTAAATCAGAAAGTAACGCCATGGATTACAAAACCACCACTGTAGGTGCTGGTGTAAACCTCGGCGTTCCGGTAACCGAACATGACCGTGTTAATTTCGGCTTAGGTGTAGAACATTTGTCTGTAAATGTATATGGAGATTATGCTCCACAGCGTTATCAAGATTTTGTTGATGAACATGGCAAAAATAATTGGATCGTTAAAGGTACCGTAGGCTGGGGACGCAATACTACCGATAGTGCGGTATGGCCAACCCGTGGTTATATCATCAATGCCAATATGGACAGTGGTCTGCCAGGCGGAGATTTACAGTACTACAGTTTCAGCCATGATCAGCGCTGGTATTTCCCCTTAAGCAAAAACTTTACCCTAATGCTGTATGGTCAACTTGGTTATGCTGATAGTTATGGTAAAACCAAAGATCTGCCTTTTATGTATGCGTTTAGTGGCGGTGGTTTAGGTTCCGTACGTGGGTACGAGTCTGGAACCCTAGGTCCGAAATACTATAATCGATATAAAAGTGGTAGCTGGAGTAGTGATAGCACCAGTTATGGTGGTAATTACATCGCCACAGCCTCCGCTGAACTATTATTCCCAGTGCCAGGTATTAAAGATCAACATACCGTACGCTTAAGTATGTTTGCTGATGCTGGTAGTGTCTGGGATAATAAAACTTATACTTTTGTAGGACAAAAAAATCCCTATTCAAGTCAAAGTCATAAATCCAGCCTCAGTAATGAAGCACGTTATTCTGCTGGTTTGGCTGTGACTTGGTTATCACCAATGGGACCCTTGAAGTTCAGTTATGCTTATCCGATTCACAAAAAACCGGAAGACCAGTTACAGCGCTTTCAGTTCCAGTTAGGAACCACGTTCTAATCGCTGTTAGATAAGGACAGATTAATGCTTAAAAAAATTGCTTTTGCGTTTGCTTTAGCCAGCCTGTTCTGCCGATTTATCTGGGCAGAAAGTATCCAAAAGCTGGGTTTTATTGATACCAGTCGCGTCTATCAGCAATCTATACAGGCACAATCGATTCAAAAACAGCTGGATCAAGAATTCAGTGCTCGCCAGAAAAAGCTTCAAATCATGCAAAATGAAGGCTTGAAGCTTAAAGAAGCAATTGAATCAGGTAAAGTTCCTGTAAATGAGCGCGAAGCAAAAATTAAGCAAATGCTGGAAATGGATCAGCGCTATAAAGAAGCTGCAGCCAAACTGGCTGAAGACTACAATCTTCGTCGTAATGAAGAATTTGCTTCATTACAGCAAAATGCCAATAAAGTCATCATAGAACTGGCGCGCAAAGAGGGTTATGACCTGATCATTCAGGATGCCATCTTTGTCAACAGCAAATTTGATATCACTGATGCGGTGATTAAGGCACTTAATGCACAGAAACCATAAGGTATTTTCATGGCTTTGAACCAGATCACCGCCACCGAGTTGGTCCGCCAACTCGGTGGACAACTACGTGGTGAAGATGTTCTCATCACCAACATCACCTCATTACAACAAGCTGGTGGCAACGATATCAGCTTTCTTAGCAATCCGCGCTTGCGAGCTCAGGCGCAGGATAGTCGAGCCGGTGTGCTGATCGTAACGGAAAACTCAGCCGAAATCTTGTCAGGCCGCACCCTAATCGTAACGGATGACCCATATCTGTACTTTGCTCGAGTGGCTCGACTATTTCATCCACGCAGTCAACCTCAGGCAGGAATTCATCCCAGCGCCGCTATCGCCGCCACTGCACAAATCGCACCAAATTGTGAAATCGGTGCCCATGTGGTGATTGGTGAACGTAGCGTAGTGAAAGACAACACACGTATTTTGGCCGGTACAGTCATCGAAGAAGATTGTACTATTGGTCAAGATTGTGTCATTCATCCCAACGTCACCATTTATCATGGTTGCCAATTAGGTGACCGAGTAGAATTACACTCAGGATGTGTGATTGGCGCAGATGGCTTTGGCTTGGCTTGGGATAAACAAAAAAATCAATGGTTCAAAATAGTGCAAACCGGTGCAGTTATGCTGGGTAATGATGTCGAAATTGGGGCCAATACCACCATAGACCGAGGCGCGATTGAAAACACCGTCATTGAAGATGATGCTAAAATAGATAATCAGGTCATGATCGGACACAATGGCAAAATTGGTGCCCATGTGGCTATTGTTGCCTGTACAGGTATCGCCGGCAGTACCGAAGTAGGTGCCAATTCCGTCATTGGTGGAGCGGCCATGATAGGCGGACATCTAAGCATACCGCCCAAAACCACCATCGGTGCAGCCACCGCCGTCAGCCACAGTATTAAAGAAAGTGGTCACTATGCTTCCATTTTTCCCTTACAGAAACACAAGGATTGGGTTAAAAATGCAGCTCATATTCGGCACCTGCACGAAATGAATCAGAAAATAAAAGAATTGGAACAGCAACTGGCTCAACTAAGTAGCCAATTATCAGACCCTCAGGAATAAAATAATGGATTTGTCTTTACCCATCGACGTTCGTACCTTACAAAAATTATTACCTCATCGTTACCCGTTCTTATTGATCGATCGGGTCATCGCCTACGATACCGAGGCCTTGACCTTAAGTGCCATTAAAAACGTCACCGCTAACGAACCCTTTTTTCAGGGTCATTTCCCAGATTTTCCCGTTATGCCCGGTGTGTTGATTATCGAAGCCATGGCACAAGCCTGTGGTACCTTGGCAATTTTAAGCCATGGTGGTCGAGAAGATGATGAAATATACTTTTTCGTCGGCATCGACAATGCCCGATTTAAACGTCAAGTTGTACCAGGAGATCAGTTAAAATTTGAAGTACAGCTCTTAGCCAACAAACGTGGCATTGGTAAATTCAAAGCAGTAGCATTAGTTGAAGGTCAGATTGCAGCCGAAGCTGACATCATGTGTGCTAAGCGACAGGTAGAAAAATAACCTTCCAATGCAACTCAACTTCAAACGTTTTAAACAAATTAAAACCTGATTAACCCAAATTGCTTCGGTTAATCAGGATAAAAGCAGGAAATATACATGACTCAGATTCACCCTACAGCCATTATCGATCCCAAAGCAGAACTGGATAGTAGTGTCTCTGTGGGTGCCTACACCGTTATCGGCCCGCATGTACAGATCGACAGCAATACTGACATTGGTCCCCATGTTGTTATTGACGGACATACCACCATTGGCAGCAATAACCGCATATTTCAGTTTGCTTCATTAGGGGCCATTCCTCAGGATAAAAAATACCGTGATGAACCCACTAAATTAATCATCGGGAACAATAACACCATCCGAGAATTTACCACCTTCAATACCGGTACCGTAACCGGAATTGGTGAAACGCGCATCGGAGATGACAACTGGATCATGGCTTATGTCCATCTGGCACATGATTGCGTAGTCGGTAATCATACCATCTTTGCCAACAATGCTTCACTGGCAGGACATGTCGTCATCGGTGATTATGTATTGCTGGGGGGATATTCACTGGTTCATCAATTTTGTATCATCGGCGACTATGCCATGACTGCTTTCGCTGCCGGCGTCCACAAAGATGTACCGCCTTATGTGATGGCTGCCGGATATCGGGCGGAGCCTGCTGGTCTCAATACCGAAGGATTGCGCCGCCATCATTTCACCCCTGAGCAGATTGCCAACATAAAGCGCTTGTATAAAATTCTGTATCGTGAAGGATTAACCTATACTGAAGCCCAAGCCAAAATCATGGCAGAAGCCGATAGTGCTCCAGAGTTACATGTATTCAAAGAATTTTTCTCGCAATCAACTCGTGGTGTTATTCGTTGATTAGCATCATGTACCCTTCGGCAGAATAGTTAATATTATTCTGCCGGTTTTCATTAGCAAACTTAATCAAATATTCATTCATCAACACAAAAAAAGCATCTTCTTACTGTTCGAACTTCAGCACCATCAACCTTATCCATACATACCAGCTAAATCTGCACCTCATGACCGGTAAAGAACGTCGCAAACAACCATCTTCAGTCAATGCTAAGTAGCTTAAATCTCAGTTTGTTACCATAAAAGAACCAGCAAACAGTAAGAATTTAGTAACTGCTTAAAACAATTTGCCTTCCATCAAAAATATTCGCATGTAGAAAGTACTGATCGATATTTGATAGTATTAAATCTTTCTTAACCAAAAAACCATTTTGACCATGTTTACTTTATAAAAAATGGGACAGACCACGTATTAAAAATTTTAATCGGAGCTTAAATAACTATCTGCAAAATCCTACTTCGTTTGAAATTAGTCATCAGAGAACATTCAATCCAGTGACACACAGAATAGACCTAAACAACTAAACTCAAAAGATGGTTAGGACGCAACAAATCAATACCAACATAACATTAAGTCAAAACCACATGCGCGTTTTTAGATCCGGGTAATCAAATTCAGCAAAAGCTAAGCTTGCTTAATTATCGACAGTATTCCACCTTGCCGTCTTAATTCTTTCTATTCCTATTTCAATTAATGAAGCGCGCCAG
>CALYOS010000019.1 GCA_945267035.1 uncultured Neisseriaceae bacterium
CCGAAGTATCCAAAACCTCCGTACAGGCTGCCCGCTGGAATATAGATACCAACCAAATTCACAATATAGCTATTGCACGGCTTTCGGCTGAAGAATTTACTGAAGCCTACACCGGTGTTAGAACTTTTAAGCGCCTTGTCAGCGAACAGATTAATTTGGCTGATTATGAATTCAGTACGGTATTTGTGGATCCACCACGAGCCGGTATTGATGCAGACACGCTGCAACTATTACAGAAATTCAACAATATAATTTATGTATCCTGTAACCCAGTTACTCTGCATGATAATCTACAAACCTTGTTAACAACTCATCAGGTAAAACAGGCTGCGTTGTTTGACCAGTTTCCGTTCACGCCGCATATTGAATCAGGTGTCTGGTTACAGAAATGCTAATATCTAATCCAAAACATGTTTTTTCTATTTATTTGATATCAATAAAAAAACTGCCTGATCATTGTCAGGCAGTTTTTTATAGAAAAACATTTTAATTCTATTCTTCAGTTTGTACTTTCTGGCGCAGGCGCAACCCCAATTCACGCAGTTGTTTTTCATCAACATGATTAGGTGCATCAACCAATAAATCTTGCGAACGTTGAGTTTTCGGGAATGCAATGACATCACGGATAGATTCTGCACCCGCCATCAAAGTAACCAGACGATCCAAACCAAAAGCCAATCCGCCGTGCGGAGGTGCACCATATTTCAGATTGCTGAGCAAGAAACCGAATTTGTTTTCTTGTTCTTCTGGACTGATATTCAATGCAGCAAAAACTTTTTCCTGAATATCAGCACGGTGGATACGAATGGAACCGCCGCCAATTTCCCAACCATTCAGCACCATGTCGTAGGCTCTAGCCAGACAATGTTCTGGATCGGTGGTAAGCAAATCTTCATGACCTGTTTTCGGTGCAGTAAACGGATGATGCATAGCAGACCAACGATTTTCCTCTTCGTCATATTCGAACATAGGAAAATCAACTACCCACAATGGACGCCATTCGTCAGTAAAGTAGCCATTTTTGGCGCCGTGTTCATGCCCGATTTTGATGCGTAAGGCACCAATTGCTTCATTCACCACTTTGGCTTTATCTGCACTAAAGAAGATAATGTCGCCATTTTGCGCGCCGGTTTTTTCAATAATTGCTTGTAAAGCCTGATCAGACAGGAATTTCACAATAGGCGATTGCAGACCACTGTCTTCGGTATTATTGATCTTAGATATATCATTAACTTTGATATAAGCTAAGCCTTTCGCTCCATAAATACCCACAAATTCAGTATAAGTATCAATTTCTTTACGGCTTAATGTGGCACCGTTTGGCACACGCAATGCTACCACGCGACCATTTTTCATATCAGCAGCAGCACGGAATACTTTGAATTCTTCCGTTTTCATCACGTCGGTCAATTCTGTGAACTGCAGGTTAACGCGCAAGTCCGGTTTATCAGAACCATACAAGAACATCGCCTCATTCCATGTCATGCGCGGAAACTTAGGCAACTCAACAGCCAAAGCTTCCTGAAAGACATTTTTGACCATATTTTCCGTGATATCCATGATATCTTCTTCATTTAAAAACGAAGTTTCAAGGTCGATTTGGGTAAATTCAGGTTGACGATCTGCGCGTAAATCTTCATCACGAAAGCATTTAACAATCTGATAATAGCGATCAAAGCCGGCTACCATTAACAGTTGTTTAAATAATTGCGGAGATTGCGGTAAGGCAAAAAATTCACCTGGAAAAACTCGGCTTGGTACCAAATAGTCGCGCGCACCTTCTGGAGTAGAGCGGGTTAACATTGGGGTTTCAATATCGATAAAGCCCTCACCATCCAGATAGCGACGCACAGCCATCGCTACGCGATAACGCAAACGCAGGTTGTTTTGCATAACCGGACGACGTAAATCTATGATTCGATTGGTCAGACGCACATTTTCACTGATGTTTTCATCATCAATTAAAAAAGGTGGGGTAGCAGCTGTATTGAGAATTTCAATCTCTTTAGCCAATAATTCGATCCCACCAGAAATCATTTTGTCATTTTTAGTGCCTTCAGGACGCGCACGTACACGGCCGGTAATACTCAGAACATATTCATTACGGGCAGAATCGGCCAAGGCAAAAGCTTCTGGTGTATCAGGATCAATCACAACTTGAATAATGCCTTCGCGATCACGCAAATCGATAAAGATTACGCCACCATGATCGCGTCGACGATGTACCCATCCTTTAACGGTAATCGTCTGATCCAGATATTGCTCATTAATTAGGCCACAATAGTTTGTTCGCATCTTAATGCCTTTGTTACTGTCATTTCAGTTAATTAGATTATAAAAAATATTACTGTTTTTTTCAGTGTGGTTTACTGGTTTTGTGTGAAAAAATTTCGTGTAATGTCAGGTGCGGGTGTAGGTTTTCATCCGGTTGCACCATTCCTAATGAAATAACATACTTAAGCGCATCATCTACACTCATGTCAATTTCATGCACATCATTGTGGTGTACCATTATATAGTAACCACCAGTTGGATTAGGAGTAGTGGGCACATATATCGGAATGTAATCTTCTCCAGATTGACTGCCAAAATGATGTGGCAGAGTATTGCTGATTTCTTTCGGTATATGACCAGAAACAAAGCCAATTGTCCAAATATTGGCCTGAGGAAATGGCACCAACACCGGTGTTTTGAAAGATTGACGAGAATCAGACAATAATGATTCAGAAACTTTTTTCACACCGCTATAGATACTTTTGACCACTGGTATACGCCCCCAAAGCGCATCCCACACAGCAAGAATTCTACGACCCAGCATATTAGCTGAAATCAGACCAGTGAAAAATACCACGATCATGGCAATCAGTATGCCCAATCCATGAACTTTAAAACCAAATAAAGCCTGTGGTTGCAAGCGAGCAGGCAGAATGGTGATCAAATGGTCGGCAAGATCGATGATGTAACCGATCGCCCAAATAGTCACAATGATAGGCAACCACACCAATACACCCATTAGCATGTATTTTTTAAATGACTTTTTCAGTTTTCCGCCCTCGGCAGGCTGTGATGACATAATTGGATTTATTCCTTGGAAAATGATGGTCAATTTATAGCGACAAATTTTATATTATACCTATATCTTGTCATTTTTACAGTGACATTTAGTAAATGCATTAGGTCACGTTTAAATTTTAATCTATGAATGAAAAATTAAGTTTTAACAAAAGTAGTCTGATCACGTTTTTAATCGCAAAAATCTTGGCAATCGTCGCTGCGCAAAAGTGATTTTTGGGATAAATGAACCTGAAATTTTCAAATTAAATAACAGCTTTAAGTCATCTTATTTAAACAATCCCATTTTCAATATAAACCATTGCAATAATCTTTTATTTGTGCTAAATAATGCATCAAACATATAAAAACATGGATTGTTAAGTTTGAGTATTCTGGGAGAAATAATCAAACCGTCAAAAAGTACCCAGAGCCATCACGCTACTTATGCATGGTTACCATGGTGGGTAATAGGGGTGTGTGGCTCGTTTTTGCTGCCTCAAACCCATCATGCATATTGGCTAACCGCGGCTATAGTGTTAGGAGCAATGGCGTTTAAACGCAGTTGGTGGTGGTGCCGTTATGCCTGCCTATTGTGTGTTGGTGTGTTGTTTGGCATCTGGCGCACAGAAGCGGTTTTACAACAACAATGGCCTATCTCTGGACAATCAGACTCCGAAGAAGTCATCTTAACTGTCATCGATTTACCGCAAACAAATGGTTTTCGTAGTCGTTTTTTAGCTGATGTCCAATTAAGTGATGGCAGAACACAAAACTGGTTGGTCACTGATTATGGCAAACAACGTTGGCCAGTAGGTAGTCGCTGGCGAGTGCAAACTAAAGTGCGGGCATTAATTGGGGAAACAAACGCGGTTGGTTTCAATCGAGAAGCATGGGCCTTAAGCAATCATATCGGTGCTGTGGCTACCATCAAAGGCAAACGAGAACTTATTAGCAATGAAGGAAGTTGGGCTGGTGCATTATCTCGCTGGCGAGCCAGACTCAGTGATCGATGGCAAGCTCAACAAGCAAATTATCCGCAAGGAGTACCATTGCTTAAGGCATTAGCCGTTGGTGAACAATCAGCGCTACCAACAGAGGCGTGGCAAATCTTTCGTCCTTTAGGTTTAAATCATCTCGTCAGCATCTCAGGTTTGCATGTCGGCATGCTGGCCATGTTGGCTGCTTGGCTCTGTGGCAAATTACTATACTTTATGCCATTGCCTATACAACGCCCATGGATTTATCAGCGAATAGTTGCGGTGATCACCGCTATTATCTACAGTGCATTAGCTGGTTTTGCTGTTCCCACCCAACGAAGCATGCTGATGATCATCATTCTTGCCTTAACTTGGCGTAGAGGACATTTAAGACCAATGCAAACTTGGTGGTTAACTGTAGCGCTGGTTTTGCTCTATGATCCACTAGCAGTTTTAAGTGTCGGGTTTTGGTTGTCGTTTTTATTGGTGGCTGCATTAATGTGGGCAGGGGAAGGCAACGGGCAAACATCAAAATTACAGCAACTATTTCAATCACAATGGGCAGCAGGTATTGCCTCATTAGTACTGGTGGCTTTTGTGTTCGGTTCCGTACCCTTAGCTTCAGCCCCCGTCAATGCTTTTGCCATACCCTGGTTTACATTAGTATTGGTTCCATTGGCTTTATTGTCGTTAATCCTGCCTATACCATTTCTAGCTACTTTAGCTGCGTGGATAGCTGAAAAAACCATGCAATGGTTATTTTTTGTGGCTGAATACGCACCAGAATTCCATCCTGCACATGCACCGTTGGCTTTATGGATGCTGGCTACCACCGCAATTGTCTTTTTATTGCTTCCACGTGGTTTTTACTTACGCCCATTATGCTTCTTAATTTTGGGTTTACTCTTAACTTACCAACCTAAACGCCTGGCTGAAAATCAGGCCAGAATCACCATATGGGATATAGGACAAGGCTTAGCGGTTAGTATTACCACGGCCAAACACAATTTGTTGTTTGATACAGGTACTGGTTTTGCCGCGCAATCAACCTTACTGCCAAATTTACAAGCAGCAGGGATAAAACGTCTGGATAGCTTAGTGTTATCACATAATGATATCGATCATGACGGTGGAGCAACATTAATTAGAACCCATTTGCAACCTAAGCAAATTTTTGCCGGACAAGCCCAAGCGTATCCTTTTGCCGTCAAGCATTGTCAGACCGGAATGAATTGGCAATGGGATGGGGTATGGTTTGAATTTCTTAATCAGCCAGTTAAGGGCACAGCGAAGAAAAATGATCGCAGCTGTGTTTTAAGAGTCATTGCTGCTGGCAAATCAGTATTGATCACAGGTGATTTGAGCAAAAGTGGCGAAAAAGCCATGGTGGCCGCATATGGTGATAAATTATTTAGTCAAATACTACTTTTAGGTCATCACGGAAGCCGTACTTCCAGCGATATTGACTTTATTCGCATGGTACAGCCTGAATATGCGATTGCCAGTGTAGGATTTGCAAATCGATACAATCACCCACACATACAGGTACAAGAATTGATAAAAAATGAAAATATTGTATTATTGCGCACCGATCGTATGGGCGGTCTGCAAACAACATTAAGCGCAACACCTTTGCAATGGCAGCCTTTAACTCAAAATAAAGCCTACTGGCAACGCAAACCCATGGAGAAACCCTAGGAATAGAGCTAGGTAAACCGCTGCAGACTGGCGTATAATTAGAGATGATCCTATAGTATTACAAAATTTAGAAAATATACTTAATAATTAATTTAATGATTCCTATAAAAAAAGAAATACTTGATAAAAGCAATGAAGAAATAATAAATTACATTACTAATAATGCCAAAATAAATGTAAATTATTATCCAATAATTGCTATGAGAACAAATAATAATCCTTTATTTGAGAATTACTTACTTGAACAAATGGTAAAGCAAGAAAATTTTAGTGAAAAATTTTCTGGATTTGTCAAAATAGCTTGGATACCTTTTTTATCAATTTTAGAATATTCTAATAATTCATTTTTAATTAATAAAGCGATTGATAAATTTAATGATTGGAATATGAATGAAAAAAACAATCTTTTAAATTTCATTAAAGAAAATACTGAAATTATAAAATATTTTAAATAAACTGATTATAATTATTATGTTTTCACAATAAACGGAAATTAAAAAATAAAAACGTAACTAATAATATTTCAAATAAGAAACTTTTATACAATAATTTATAATTATTGTATTATTAAAAAGCTTATACTTCATTTTTGAGATTTAATAAATTTACTTATAATTTGTGTCATACGGCACGACCACATTATCTTTTGTATGAATGATCGTTTTACATTAATTTCACAAAAATTGAGATTGCAGTAAAGTAATTTTTTATCATGATAAACAAAAAAGAATCTTTAACTATCAACTTTAAAAGTATTAACTTTAACTATGAACTTTAAAAGTATTAAATAGTATATATTCTAAATTAAATATAGATGTTTTAGCATCTTCTGTAGAGGGAAATTATGCAGTGGCGAAAAAACTTAGTATTGAGCATTATGTTGGTCCTAATGGTAGTCAGTTGTGCAACGCCGGAACAGAAAGCAGCCAGAGCGGCAGCAGAGAAAGCTGCGCAACAAAAGTTGCAAGTGGATTTAGCCGCAAAGTGTGATGCAAGAACTGCGGAACTGATGCAGGCACAGATGCAAAACCCTGCATTTTTTACCGATCCTAAAAATGTCAAAATAGCTGAAGAATACCGCCAAAAAGTCAACCTGCCCATATTTCAAAGCTGCTATAAACTTGCATGGGACAACTACATCAATCAAATTAGGGTTGAACAACTCCAAAATTGGGAAATGCATCGTCGGTGGGACGATGATATGAATTGGATGATGTTTCGACCTCGATTATGCCACGATATCATCAATGGTCGCACTATTGTTTATCGATGTTAATGATGTTAATATATTTTCGTTATGCTTTATTGAAGTTTTGTAATGTTTAAATAATATTGGTTTAATATAATTCTTAAATAACACAATTTAATTAAGGGAGCATCGGGATGGGCTTAAGTCTATGCGTAATAGCAATGAAAACTTCGGATGAAAAAAAATTAGCAGAATTAACGCAATTATTCGGTTTATCTGAGCCAATACCTTATACAGGAGACGAAGACTTATTTTCAATGGTTTATGAACAAAAGAATGTCTATTATAAAAAAAATGATTTCATTACTGTTTTTATGAATGAAGAAAGTTTTTGTTCTAATGCTTTTGATAACATAGAGAAAAATTTAGCCACTTTGTCTGCAAACAGCGAAGTTCTTATGTGTTTTACCCAAAGTGTTACGACTACATTTTGGCTTGAGTATTATCAAAATGGTAACATGCTGCGTAGATGGGTCGAACAAGAGTATGAAGAGCAAATGAATATTGGCGATCCCATTGATGCCGAACTCGATTATATGTCCAAAGATAAATATGAGCGTGATGAAGACGATTTTATAGATATCGTTAAAAATTTTTCTGGCATAGATATCAATCAATTGTAATAAAATCATTTATTAAAAAATCGTGTAAGGAGGGTAAATCCTTACTCTCCAATTTAATTTCCCTAGTAAGTAGCGATATATACACTAGATTTGATTAAAGTGTCTCTAAAAACGAACTGCATTGCTTCCTATCCAAAACCAAACAGGCTTACATTTGATTTTTTCGACAAATCATCTATTTTGAATATTAAACTACTCAGTTAAAAACGAGTTTAAGCCAAGAACCAATATACTTTTCTTGAAGAAATCAATTTGACCTCTGAAGAAACTAATTCCAGACGAAATAAAACTTTTACTTTATTTGAAAATTATTATTAAATGTTAAAAATATTCGCTTTATTCTTGCCGGAATTTTTCCCATCATACTCAGTATAGTTGACCTCCTAACCTTGAATGAAATATCAACTTAATGCGAAACAATTTGCATTTTAAACGCGCAATAGTGCCATAGCGAAACCATAATATAAAAGGTCAATAATCAAATATTCAAAGCTAACTTTAACATCTTGTAATATATGACAGATACCATAACTATCTGAGCAATCAAATTAGAAAAATTTGATCTTGAATATCAGCATTCATGCATAAAAAATTTAGCAGATACTTTCTATCCATGGATAGAATAAAAAAGCTGCCTTAACGATGAGCAAGGCAACTTTTTTTATGAGCATCAAATTGATTACTGAGTTAATACATCCACGCCTTTTGGTGGCGTAAATTTGAATATGGAGCGGTCAAATTTGGGTTGGGTATTAATCTGCGTAAAAGTAATCGTGGTCAAATTACCAAAACTATCTTTAAGTTGCATATTCGCCAGATTATCGCCACGAAAGCCAATACGTATATTTTGATAGCCGGTATTGCTGCGTTTAGGCTTAGCTTGTATGTAATTGATACCATCTTTTTGACCATCATCTGCAAGAGAATAATTGGCATTAAGGGCAGATTTATTGGAAAGAATGGCTGCTGGCGAATCACCAATAGTCTGATTTTGAGGGCGTTTAGTTACCTGAGCTAAATCCTGATCATATAACCAAACAGTTTTTCCATCGCCAACAATTGTCTGTTTATAAGGTTTAACATATTCCCAGCGAAACAAACCTGGACGTTGAATAGCAAATGTACCAGACGTTACCTGTGTTCTTTTTTTACTTTTAACTGTCTGAGTAAATTGTCCCGAAATACCATCAGTATCACTATTGAATTTATGCAAAGTATCTAATCCACTTGCTTGTGCTAAATTCATAGCCAAGGAAAATAGGGCAGTAAAAATCGTTTTACCTAGAATCTTCATTAATTATTCCTTTGTTCGAATTAAGTTGCTTATATTAATCCCAAATATAGCTGAAACTGTACCAATATAGATAAATTAATTATTTTTATTAGTGCATTATTTACTCACGCGATCAAAACGCGCGAGCTTATCTTTGGCTTCTTGCAAATCACGTTTTCGCTCAGCCAACTTCAGTTGAACTTGACTGACTTTCTTGGCATCCCCCTTATTCTGAGCTTTGATCAGTTTTTGTTGGGTTTCATCAACTTTAACACTGTATTTATTGACCTTTTCTACATATTGCTGACGTAAAATTTTATTGGAACAATGATTGATAACTTCTACTTTTTCCTGTTGCAAACGAGCCATTTTTTCTTCATTACCATTTGCCTTAGCATATCCAAGTTGTGTTTCAATTTGTTGAACTTTCTCCGCACAAGTCGGCCAGATATCCTTAGCCAGGGCGGGTAAAGCCAAAGTTGTCGCAACGGCAATAGTTATTAATTTAGCATAATTTACCATGCTCATACCGTTTCCTCATTATTAATAAAATACTGCTTAAATCATTGTAAATCTAAATAAGGATAAATACTAACTTATCTTACTCAACATGCTTGAGTTCGATTTACTTTAATTCTGTAAGTTAGGGTGTTTTCTAGACAAATATTATTTCATTGCTGCAGTAAGCGCATTGACATTATATCGGAACATATCTATGTAAGTAGCGGCTGGAGACCCTTTGCTTAACGCGTCAGAATAGAGCTGCCCAGAAATCTTCACTCCAGTTTCCTTACTGATTCGTTGGATCATTTTAGGATCTTTAATATTTTCCACAAATACAGCTTTTATATTTTGACTACGTATTTGATTAATGATGGTTGCAACCTGACGGGCAGAGGGTTCAGCATTGGTACTAACGCCTTGTGGGGCTATAAAAGATATTTGGTATCGTTTAGCCATATAGCCAAAAGCATCATGTCCGGTCAGAACTTTTCGATTAGCAATGGGTATTGCTGCAAATTTTTTGGTGGCCCAAATGTGTAATTCATTGAGCTGTTTTTCATAACTACCAAGTCTATTTTGATAATAGGCTTTTCCCGCAGGGTCAACCTTGATCAATGCATTGGCAATATTACGTGCATATATATGCATTTGAGTGGGATCATTCCAAACGTGTGGATCATAAGAATGGTGGTGATGACCATCATCCGCCATCATTTTTGGGCTAATCCCTTGGACCGCATAAGCTAATGGTACACCACTTTGACTGGCCGCACGTTGTAGCGCCGTGGACTCGAGACCATAACCATTAAGAAGAATCAATTTAGCAGCACGCATCTGACGCAGATCTTTTGCAACCAACTGATACACATGAGCATCTTGATCAGCCCCGATTAAAGTATAAACCTGAATTCGATCACCACCTATTTGTTTGGCCACATCGCCAAGAATACTAAAACTTGCCACTACAGGTATCGCAGCTGCCTGCACCAACGGCGCAATCAGACCAAATAAACCTAAAAATATTAGAGTTAAAACACGTTTCATATTAATTATCCGCACAATTCAAGATCAAAATTAAACTTCATGATGACGACGCCGCCGATAAAACTGCCACAAAACACCACTATCCGTCCCCACAAACAGTGACAACAGATAAACTATCCCACAACATAAAATAATAGCTGGACCAGAAGGCAGATCAACATAATAAGACAATAATAAGCCGAAAAAACCACAACATGCAGCTATCACAGAGGCCAGAACCATGATATAGCCCATAGACCTTACCCATAGACGTGCACTAATCGCTGGCAACATCATTAACCCTACAGACATCAGCGTTCCCAGTGCCTGAAAACCAGCCACCAGATTTAACACCACCAGAATAAGAAAAATAATATGCCACAATGCTCCTTTACCCTTCACCGACCGCAGGAATAATGGATCAATACTTTCTAACATCAAAGGACGATAAATCACGGCTAAAACCACCATGGTAAGACTAGATACAACGGCAACTAAAGTTAAGGCTGGCTGGTCAACAGCTAAAATGGAGCCGAATAAAAGATTGAGCAAATCAACACTGTTACCGCCCTTACTTACCAATACTACGCCGAGCGCCAGACAAGTAAGGAAAAAGGCCGCAAAACTTGCATCTTCCTTAACACTGGCAAATCGGCTGGCCATACCAGCTAATAAAGCCATTATCAAACCGGCTATAAAACCACCTAGACTCATGGCTGGTAGACTTAATCCAGCTAACATATAGCCAATAGCAGCACCCGGTAAAATTGCATGTCCCAACGCATCACCGACCAGACTCATCCTGCGCATCATCAGAAACACACCTACCGGTGCAGTGCCCGCAGCCAGAAAAACAATAGATGTTAACGCGTAACGCATGAAATCATAGTCAATAAACGGATCAATCATTAACGCGAGTATTTGCATGCACATTACCTCTTACACCACTGATTCTGTTCCCGTTGCTGCATGGTACACATGGCTTGTTGCAAATGAGCAGGGGTCATTACCGCAGAAGTGGCACCTACTGCGATAATTTTTCTGGCCAACAATAAAGCATAAGGAAAATAAGTTTGTACTTGTTCATAATCATGCAACACCGTAATGACCGTGCACTGCTGTCGTTGCTGATAATCTTTAATGATATCTAAAAGGGCACAAGTAGTGGCCGCATCAACAGCATTAAACGGCTCGTCCAGTAGTAAAACTTGTGCATTTTGGATCAACATACGCGCCAGTAAAACCCGTTGAAACTGACCATTAGACAGTTGCGCAATCGGACGCTGAGCTAAATGCTGCATACCAACCTGATCAAGAACGGCATAAACGCGTTGCTGCATAGATTTGCTCACCGCTTTAAAAAAACCGATTTCATACCACAAGCCCATGGCGGCCAGCTCAAAAACGGTCATTGGCTGACTACGATCTATCTCAGACTGTTGCGGTAAGTAAGCGATATCAGCTCGCTGTAAATTGTGCCAAATAATTTTGCCACTATCTGCTTTCACCAAACCCATTATTGCTTTGAGTAGAGTAGATTTACCCGCACCATTAGGACCAATAATCGCCCACATTTCATTATGCTTAAATTGCGCATCAATATGATGAATCGCCGGACTATGGCGATAACTAACCGTAACATTATCTAATTGAATACTCATAAAATACCAATGGCCCAGGCATACATCAGCCACAAAACAGCCAGAATCATACTGATCCAGACCAAACGCTTACCCAAACCGCTGAGTAATAAAGAAAACATTCAGCACCTTTTATTCGATTTAATCAAAGCTAATGTTACTATATAACATTACATTCATAATACAATATAATCGTAGCTGAACACAATATGCTTAGACTAACTACCTTAGTTAAAATGACGATGATGGGTTAGCGTGCGAATCAATAAACGATTAGGATGCAAAGCTTGTTGTAATCGCGCCGAGAAAGGCGAGGGTAGACCAAGAATAGCTGACGCCACAGCTTCGGCACAAATAGGTGCAGTTGCCAGTCCACGACTACCATGAGCGGTATTCACAAATGCGCCTGGCAACCATGGACAAGCGGTATTAACCGGAAAATTCTTATCATATTTAAGTTTCTCATACACCTGCTTCATCAAGCCATCATTACCGATGGCGCCAACAACGGGTAAATGATCATAAGTATCACAGCGTACAGCGGCATGTCCCTGTGGAACATCATTTGGAGCTAGAACGAGTGCCAGTTTTGGTGCTAATTCAGATAATTCTTGCCAATTGATATTTTCATCTTCTTGCGTCAATATCGCGTCATGGCAATGAGGATGAAAAGTTGCACCAAAACACATTTTATTTTGCCACGCCGGAGTAATATAACTGTTCCCACTCAGTGCACAACGCAATTTTCCAGCATAATCATCAGGCGTAGCAGTAGTAGTTTGTCCACCGATCATCTGCATGGGCCAGCCTGCAATAGGGTCCAGCAAATTACTCTGAGCACCAGCACAGATAACAATATGGGAGGCTGTTAGCACGCAAGGAGATCCTTTTTTCTGACACTGTATTTGCCAGAATTGACCATCATGCCGAAGCCGTGTTACCTGAGTTTGCGTCATGAGCGTAATTAACGGGTGCGACAGCAGCTTTTCAACTACGCTACGCGGATTAGCAGTCACACCATGTGGCCACCATAAACCGCCTTTGCTCATTTCTATACCAGCAATTTCCGAAGCCTGCGTAGAGGAGACTGACTGAAATAATTGGCTTTCAGGCCACTTAGCTGAAATTTGTTGATTGCGTCGTTCTTCAGCGGCATTAAAATTTATATGTAATACACCACAATCCAACTTAGGCGATGCTGTCTGATCCAATAGAGCAAGACTATAGCCGTATCCTGCCAGTAGTAATTCAGTTTGCAACGTGGAGTGAGCAGAAATTTTGGCATATAGCAATCCTTGATGATTACCCGAACCAGCATTGGCTATTTCAGCCTGCTCAACTACAGTCACCGTTATATTTCTTTGCGCTAAAGCAAATGCGGTCGCAGCACCAGCAATACCCGCACCTATAACAACAACCGAACTCACTGCAAAGGGATCCGGTTGCATCAACCACGGTTTAACATCTAAACAAGAGCTACTGATTGGCTGATCCACACCCACATTATGCAAATGCCATTGAGGATAATATTCTGGCTGAATAAGTAGCATTTTTCCCTGATTTATCGGGTAAGAAAAAACGGGTTGCTGCTGCCAGTAGCTTTTGGCTTGCTGCCATTGCAGCAGTATTTTTTCTCCCGCCGGTGTGCAGGCTTGCTGATCGGTAGGCCAGTCATCGGCCACAATAACCATCTCTGCTTGATTATCATCGCCTAGCCGCAATGCCAGTTGATCTGCTGACGGCCATTGCTCAAACAGATAAATACTCATGGTTTTTTCTCTGAATGGTTGGTTTCAGAACTGGTATGAGCACCTTGATTTAGCCATTGCCATTGCTGCTGCAACGTTTGCCGCAAACTATCCTGTTTTTGCTTGGGCGTATGCAAACCCGCTGTTAGTCGCTGATAGTCAATGGTAAAACTAGGTTTAGTAAAAGTGCCATTGATTCGTAAAGGTAAATAATTCTGTTTATTTCCACTACGCGTTGCCACCAATACATTGTAATCCATCTGCTGTTGCAACCATTTGATCATTCCATTGCCCTTAATATCAAAGTTATCTGCATGTAATTGCAAATGACTATTTTGGGTTAATGAATTATTGATGGGCAAATCTAAAATAACCAAACGAAACGGCGTATGATTAGTCTCATTAAATGAAACCGTAGTCTGATTATCACTGTGCTGCAAAATATTATTGATATCAATACCGCTCCACATCCCTTTACGCATCAAAATTTTAGCCTGACCACTGATGTTTTTCAGCGATTGCTTAAACGTTTGACCCTCACTATGTAGATCTAAATCAACTTCTCCTTGTCCATCCAAATTACTGAATCCAAACAAATCCTGCAAAAACAGTTTGATTTGTATTCCTGCTGCCTGTTGCTTCGTCTTCCAAGATAACGGGGTATTATTAAAAATTTGCAGCATGCCGGTCGAATTTCCACCATACAATTGAATCTTAAGCGGATTGACTGACACACTAGTCGCATCAGCGGTAATGCTTGCTTGAAGTTGATTCAATTGCACAGTAGATGTCATTAATGCATTAGTATTAAACTCTAGCTCAACCCGTCGTCCTGTTAACCACTTCTGCCACAATTGTTGCCAGTTTTCAGGCATTAAAGCGATCTGACTTTCCAAATAAGGGCGTAAATTAAGCTGCGCCAGATTAATGACTCCACTTAATTTAGCCGTCTCAGCCTGCTGCGCATAATTCAAATCAACATTTAATGATTGATTGTCAAACTGGCCATCTAAACTCAACTTACCGTTGCCAGCCATATCGCCATTGATCGTGCCATTTAAATCACTCATGAAACGGGAATTAGGTAAATGATTCACCGTATCCTGATGACTATTCACCACCAGATTATCAATCATCCAATGCTGAGAATCTGGCCACGAAAGCTGACCACTCATATTTAATGCAGTTTGATGCAGCTTATTTTGCCAGCCACTATCTATCTGAAATTGTCCTATTGACCAGCGATTTTTTGACCAACTAGTATTGTTGGCCGTAACGGTAGCATTAATATTATTGTCATCTATTTGAGCTGTAGCTACACCGTTAATTTGTGGCAAAAATAAGCTTCCCCAGCTAATCTGCCAATTTTGCCCTGTACCCGAAACATGAAATTGATTACGCTGACTTTGCCACTGCCATTGAACATGACCTGTTTGCAGTAGTTGCTGGTCAGACAACACACGAGCATCAAAATTCCATTGACTGGTGCTTTCGCCCAACGAATGCAAATTAGTAGCAATGTTCAACTTCACATCTTGCCATTGCATATCTGCATTTGGTCGATATAACCCTTCAATCTGATAATTGAAGCTATGCATGCCATCACCGCTGAGCAACCCCTTCGTCTGTAAAAGGCTACTGTTATTATCCAGCTTTTTGAACAACAAATTGAGTTTCTGAATTCTCTGATTAATCTCTACATCACGTACAGTCACTTCACTGTTTTCCACAATCAAACGGTTAACAGAAAACGATTCGGCTGAATCAGCGCGATGCCATAAGTAATCCAGATTCCATTTTCCCTGTGGCGTACGGAAAAAATGGAATTGAGCATCAGATATTTGTAATTTTTCGATTACCGGTTTACCCAATAAGCTTTGCCAACTCAAACCTATTTTTACCGTATCAGCCTCAGCCACAGTAAGGTGATTAACAGCATCATTTACGCGCAGATGCTGAATCGTTACAGTTGGGCGAGGAAATAAAGAGCGTCTGATTTTGTGATCAAATACTACTTGCTGACCATTTTTTTCAACTAAAGCATCGACATGTTTTTGAATCTTTTCGGCATTAAATAAATAATGTAATACAGCCACATCAATTGCTAGAAGCAAGATAAGTGTAGCAAAACCAAAAACCAAAAATTTTAGCCAAAACTTACCAGAGTGCAGCAAGGAAATCATAAATAATCATACACTTAATCAGAATTTACTAGAGACATTAACGATATGAATAAGAAAAATTAGAATGGAATATTCCAAACAAATCATACCGTTTTATTCAAAACTATACACCGTTATTATTTGTTATAACAAGTGAATAAAATTGGTTTAAAAATTAATTCCATCACCAAATCTACTCATATTTTAACGTAGATCCAAGTAATACTTTCAACAGAGATTGTGAAAAAAAGCTAACAGTACATTCTACTGCACAATCAAATAGAACAAAAATTTTCTCCCATTCTTAATGAATACTTCAACGGCAAACAGAATAACTAAAAAAAAAGCATTTTCGGATAATAAAAAGCATAAACTTAAAAAAGCCACAGGAAAAATAAATCACGTCACGATTATATGAAGCATTATTTAATTAAATACAAATAAACAATAAAAAATTATTCAATATTTAAATTAAAATGAGTGTTAAAAACCAAATATTGTGTAGACAAAAAACCGCAAAATTAAATAGCAGAAAAAAAAGATTGAGAAATATCGTCAATGAAAAAGTAGACTAACATCGCAACCGCATAACATCATTGATCCAAAATCAAATATCAATTTGCGCATTGACTACTGAAATAGGTAATTTCTTCACTACTTGATTGATAAAAAAACAGCAGTTACCACCGCAACTGCTGTTTTATATCATCATTAGCTAAAATACAGGCTTTGGATGTCAATGAATTTCATGGCTAAATAGCACAACAAATTGACTGCTTAAGCACATTTGCCTTAATTCAATAATGACAATCCTAGTAGCGATTACAATCTAAGCAGATAAATGCTGAGCCAGTATTGCCAATAATTGCGCCAAAATTTTAGGATTAGCGGCCACAATATTTCCGGTATTGAGCCATGTTTGCTCACCTTGCATATCCGTAACGATACCGCCAGCTTCTTGAACAATTAATGCACCTGCAGCAATGTCCCAGGACTTTAAATTAAATTCAAAAAATCCATCCACGCGTCCACAAGCCACATTACAAAGATCTAATGCCGCCGATCCTTCGCGTCTGGCACCCGCTGTTTTCGCCAGCACATCTTTTAAAATAGCCAAATAAGTATCCATAATCGATTGATCGACTACTGGAAAACCTGTCGCAATCAGACTGCGTAACATTTCAATGCGGTTACTAACCCGTATCCGTTTATCATTTAATAACGCCCCCTGACCACGACTGGCCACATAAAGATCATTTTGTTCTGGAGCAAAGACCAATGCCTCAGATAGCACACCCTTATGCATTAAGGCCATGGAAATAGCATATTGCTTATGACCATGAAGATAATTAGTCGTGCCATCCAAAGGATCAATGATCCATTGATATTCAGCTTGTTTCTCTCCGAGAAAACCACTTTCTTCACTCAAAATCGAATGATGAGGGTAGACTTCTTGAATCGTATTAATAATAATATTTTCAGCTTCACGATCTACCTCCGAAACAAAATCATTCGCAGCTTTATTATCAACCTTAATATTATTTAAATTGCTGCTGGCTCGATGCATCATTTGACCGGCTTTACGGGCGGCTTTCCAGGCTGTAGTTAAAAATGGGTTCATACTGATTCTCGTGATAGGGCAATAAAAGCCTTGGTATGTGGAAATAATAAATTAGTTTTAAAGAACACTAGGCGAAATGAGATGGGTCGCCAAAATATGCTAATTATACGCTAAAAATTCAAGCTTGATTGAGCATTCACCTTATTAGCCATAACAGTAAATAAAAATTTACTTTAAGCGTCAAAATCTCAAAAAATAAATTAAGATCATTATTTATAGCACCTGAATACACTATTAAGGTCCAAGCCAATACCTACATTAACAATTATGGGGTAGAAAAACATCATTTTAAAGTTATATCCAGAAAGTTGAATGAAAAAATATCTTGCTGTTACTCAAATAATAGCTTTAAAACATCAAATACAATCTGCAATTCCAACAAGCATGTTACTCATAATGCAACTTTTATCCTTTCATCTATTGCAAAACCGATAAAATCCTAACCAAACCTAATTATCTTCTAGTGAGAATAGGTAATCATCCTAATATCAACATACCAAAATAAAGTATTAAAACAAATGAACAGATCAACTTTTTATCACATCAGTTCAACTGTCATATCAAGGCAAAATAAACAATCAAGACTCATCTGATTATGCTGATGAGGCAAACAGGACAAATTGTGAAATCAAAACTCAATTACTAGTCATTGATTAAGCAAGATGCTCATCTACATAACATTAAAATTTAAATATTTGCATGCGAAATCAGCCTAAATTTTTGGTATTGTTAATGTTTAATATTATATAATGCGTAAATCATATCATTACAACAACTTACCAATATGCAGACTTTATTACAAAATAAAAATTTAGCTTTTCAAATAACCTCAACACCTTTAGGGGAAAAACTCACCTTAAAATCACGCTATGGCATCAATGGTGAAGATGCCATTGCCTATGGAGATAAACCCCTTATTTCCTGTAACATTTACAAAGAAAACGAAACTTATGATGTGGCTTACCTGCTAATCGATTTTGCACAAAGTAATATCGATTATCATCCCGAAACAGATGGCATTATGCCTAACTTTTTTACATCACCTAATGGTCAATACTTTGTGGATTTACTGGTATACCATCCTAGAAAAGAACGGTGTGTTCAGATACCTTTATTCGATCGCAACAATATTACTTTACCTAAACCAGCTAAACCATTTTTAGGTGATTTTATTGGTTGCACCAAGCAATATTCTATTTTTTTTGATGTAGACCTGTGGTCAGACTCAAAACCTGATAAAATCAAATCCATAGAATACCACCAAACCCAAATCAAAAAAGAACGTATCAATAAAATTTCCAAGCCTAGAGATAATAGAATTTATATTGATCAAGAAAGCAACGAAATCCATTTATTGGGCAAAGATAAACGCCAATGGCTACATCGCCAGATCAATGAATTAAGTAAAATTATTTATTCCAGATCAATAGATATGGAAGAATATTATCCTTCACAAGTATTAAAGTTATCTTTAGTCAACGATTCCTATCTTTTGGATTATCATTATGCCAAGAGTGCTTTCTACATCATTACTATCTCATCAGAAGGAAATATTGACGCCAAACTATTGATTGACATTGGCGAAGAAATATTTTCTACCAGTGAACCTCAACATATCACTAACGATACATCCATTACTTCCTTCACCACTGAAAGCGGGAGTGGGTGGCTAACCATCCGAAACGGTATCTTACTAGAAGCCTATTATCAAAAAACGCCCGGCACCATCACTGATTTATTGACTAATGAAAGCCATCAGTTTTCATCTGAGCCACTAGCTATAAATCAAATTAAAACCATTAATGACAACAGTTACTTCGTCGTGCTTTATCCCATTACGGACGAGAAAAATAAAGATTTATTGGTACTTCTTCGACACCTCAACCATAATCAATAAGTGCAAAACGCTCAGCATATCTCTTTAAAATGTTCTGATGGGCAACAGCTTTTTACATTTACATTTGCAAAATTATGCTTATTGATTAAGCCTATAAACCTTTGATATAAAAGCCACGTTTGGTTGGCTTTTATTTTTTTCGTTGTTAACACTATAATTTTCTCAGGCTTTCCTTTTAAGCTTAAACAGCAAAAATAGACATTTTAGCGCATTTTTTAAACCATATTTATTTTATGGTCTATACAAACACAAAAAAAAAATAATGTATGCCTTCAAATAATTCCATGGATTCTAATCAGACTATAACGGAGCTTTTCTCATAGCCCTTAAATTTAGAGTTTGGCTAAATGTCTAACCAAATTTTAAAATTGAACCTCGAATACCTCAATCTCATTGATCTAAAACGATTACAGCAGCTGCACTCATGATTTGCTACAATAAGCCTATTTATGTGCACATGGACGTTTTTATTCGTCTATCAAAGCTAGCCAGATACTCTATGAAAAAACCTGAATTACCTGAATATCTCAATAACATCTCCATCGTTCTTTCTAAAACAAGCCATCCAGCCAATATTGGCTCTGCAGCACGCGCCATGAAAACCATGGGATTAACTCACTTAGTTTTGGTTGCGCCAAACTTGATGCAGACCCCGATGACTCCAGAACCACCCCAATTTAATGTGCAGCAGCCGGAAAGTTTTATTTTACCGGAAGAAAGCTACATTCTCGCATCAGGCGCACGAGATGTATTAGATCAAGCGAGAATAGTTTCGAATCTGGCAGATGCTTTAACCGACACCACCTTATCATGCGCCTTAACCAGTCGACGGCGTGAACTAACCGCACCGATGCATACCCCACGTGAACTCACGCCTTCTTTACTGCAGTCAGCACTGGCAGGGCAAAAAGTAGCATTGGTGTTCGGTAATGAAACATTTGGATTGAGTATAGAAGAAGTGCAGCAATGCAATCGGCTCATGACCATTAATGGTAATCCTCATTATTTTTCACTCAATTTGGCTCAAGCTGTGCAGGTCATCTGTTATGAGCTATTTAGTCAAGTTGATATCAGCATGGCGCATTTACAACAAATTCCTAACCTTGCCACCCATCAGCAGGTTAGTAGTATGGTTGCACATTTGCGCCAGCTCATGGACCAAGCGGGATTTTTTCACCGTCGCACTGAAGACAGATTGATGCGACGCATGGCAGCCATGTTTGATCGTGCCAACCTAACAACAGAGGATATCGATATTCTACGTGGTTTTTATAATACTATCAGTCACCAATTACAAAAACGCCAGAATTAACGCGCCTATCTGTAGCCACAAGAAAAGACAACTGTTATGAACTATGCTCTCGATGCCTTATGGTGGCGACTGAAAAATCCCGTAGTTAGAGATTTAGCAGTTTTATTAACAGCACCTGTGCCATGGCATTCATTGGCGGAACTTCCTGTAGCCGTTCTCTTAGGCAACCATGGGTTTAGGCAATTGCTCGACTTAGACGATCATCCTCAACCGCTATTAGATTTTTTACATAACCAACCGTTTAAACAGCATCGGCTCGGTTTGTATGCAGAACAATTGCTTAGTTTTTGGTTCCAAACAGCGGCGCATATTCAATTTATACAAAACAATCTAAATATTACCCATAATAAACAAACCGTTGGATCGATTGACTTCCTGATTAAGATCAATCATGTTCCTTATCATATCGAGCTCACCTGTAAATATTTTGGCGCGGCTCATGCCGATGTGAGTGCATTTGTCGGCTTAAATCCACAAGACAAATTAATCAATAAAGTGGTGAAACTAGAACAGCAACTGGCTTTATCCAACCATCCAGCAGCCATTTCCCACCTGCAACAACTCGGTATAGATATACATCAGCTGCAGCGAGCTTCAATAGTGCGTGGCATGTTATTTCTAAAAGAAAACCAGCCTGCGCTACAAGCACCGATCAACCGTTTAAGCTGGCAAGGTTACTGGCTGGCTGACTGGGCACAAATACCTGCTACATTAAATATTCATCCTGATAGTCGTTTTTGGCTACATCACCGTTTATCTCTATTAGCTCCAGCTAAAATCGATGAGCGAGATAGCCTCAGCTTACAGCAAGCTAAAAGCATCAATCAGGGCATTTTGGCTGTGTTAGAACGTCGTGAAGATGGCTATTGGCATGAAATTCAGCGCATCATGAAAATAGATAATCACAAAAATTAAACATAATTAGCTTAAGAAATGATGCATCACATAGGTTTTTATTAGAGCTTATGGTAAAATTACCATTTAATTTTTGTCTATCTGTATCAGTAGCCGTATTTATCATACACCAACAAAACATCCACGATGGGCAAAATAGAATCAATTAAACATCTTATTAAGGGTTTACGATGAGCGTAACGGTAGAAAAACTAGATAATTTGGAGCGTAAAGTTATACTGTCTCTGAATTGGGATGATATTAAAGCAAAAGTCAATGCGCGGATGAAAGTAGCACAGAAGCGCGCCCGCGTGGATGGCTTTCGCCCAGGTAAAGCGCCGTTAAAAATGATTGATGCCATGTATGGCTACGGCATTCGTGATGAAGTTTTAAACGAAATGACCAATAAGGCATTTGAGGAACTTATCGTAGCTGAAAAGCTAAAAGTGGCTGGACTGAAAAGCCTGTCAGCATTGGAAGAAGCTGAACAGGACGATGACAAAGTTTACAAAATTGCTGTGGTATTCGAAGAATATCCAGAAATTAAAATCGGTGACTTAGCCGCTCAGGAAGTAACCAAAGTCAGCACAGAAATTGGTGAAGCTGAGATTGATAAAACTGTTGAAATTTTGCGTCAACAGCGTACTCGCTTCAACCATGTTGAACGTGCCGCACAAAATAATGACCGTGTAATCATTGATTTTGCGGGCAAAATTGATGGTGAAGCTTTTGCAGGTGGTACTGCTGATAATTATGCATTCATGCTGGGTAAAGAACAAATGCTTCCTGACTTCGAAGCGGGCGTATTGGGCATGAAAGAAAATGACGTTAAAGAAGTTTCTGTGACCTTCCCAGAAGATTATCAAAGCAAAGATGTTGCTGGCAAAACAGCTGTTTTCACCATTACACTGAAGAATGTATCTGAAGCAGTATTACCAGAAGTCAACGAAGAATTTGCCAAATCTTTAGGCATAGCTGACGGAGATGTCAGCAAAATGCGTGCTGAAATCAAAAAAAATGTTGAGCGCGAAGTGAATCGTCGCGTCAATGAAATGACCAAAGAAAGCGCAATTAATGCACTATTGGCTGCAACGCCCATCGAAGTACCCAGCACGATCGTAGCAGAAGAATCTAAAAATCTGGCTGAGCGCATGAAAGAAAATTTTGCCGCTCAGGGAATGGATAATAAAGATCTAAATCTGCCGCTGGAAATGTTCAATGATCAGGCTAAACGTCGTGTTAGCATCAGCCTGGCCATGGGTGAACTGGTTCGTGAGCAAAAACTAGAACCAACTGAAGAACAAATCAAAAAAATCGTGACTGAATTTGCTGATAGCTATGAAGATCCACAAGAAGTGATTGATTGGTATTTTAGCGATAGAAAAAACCTGCAAGGTCCAACTTCTCTGGCGATTGAGCAAAACGTAGTTGATTATATTTTAAGCAAAGCCAAAGTAACTGACAAAACCATGTCTTTTGATGAAGTAATGGGTCAGCAAGTGCAAGCTTAAGCTTTACAGGCATTCCAGCTAACATAAAAGCACCAAAGTACGCTAGCTGCTTAGGTGCTTTTTATTTTGATTAAGGATTATCCATGTCAAATATAGAAAATCTGGGTCTGGTACCCATGGTGGTGGAACAAAGCGGTCGTGGTGAGCGGGCATATGATATTTATTCTCGTTTGCTCAAAGAACGCATTGTTTTTATGGTTGGACCGGTTACAGATGAAACGGCCAATTTAGTTGTGGCACAACTTTTGTTTCTTGAAAGTGAAAATCCAGATAAAGATATATCTCTGTATATCAACTCACCAGGTGGTTCAGTGACTGCCGGTATGTCCATATTTGATACCATGAATTTCATTAAACCCGACGTAGCTACACTATGCTTGGGACAAGCAGCAAGTATGGGCGCTTTTCTACTTTCAGCTGGAACTAAAGGAAAACGTTTCGCCTTGCCTAACAGTCGCGTTATGATCCATCAACCGTTAATTAGCGGTGGTTTAGGCGGTCAAGCATCCGATATCGAAATACATGCACGTGAATTGTTGAAACTGAAAAAACAACTGAACGAGCATCTTGCCAATCATACTGGTCAAAAATTAGCCCAGATCGAAAAAGACACCGATCGGGATAATTTTATGTCAGCAGATGAAGCTAAAGCTTATGGGTTGATTGACGAAGTTTTGACGCACCGCCCAAAATAGATGCAAAATCAATTCATACCAAAAAAAATCGAAACAGCTTTGTTTCGATTTTTTTTGCTAGAAAAAATTAAACGGCAAAATCTGCGTAAGCCTTGGAAACATTAAAAAATATCTGTTATATAACAAAGATAAACGAGCAGGGCAGTAAAATAATACATGAAAACTCGCTCACAACAGGCACCTGAGCTGCCAAATCAACTTTTTATAAACGATATGTTGTTACATAACTGAATTTAGTTTTATTCCAAGTATGTTTTATTTCATTTGACCATTGAAAAAAATATATTCTCTCCAACAACCATTAGGAAGATAAAGAAATAAACCAACGAATGCATTTATAGCTTTATTTTCGACGCTGATTTCCGATACCCATCAACATCGCCAAAATGACCATAACCGATAACGTGGCCGTACCACCATAGCTGACCAGAGGCAAGGGCACGCCAACAACCGGTAAAATCCCGCTCACCATGCCCATGTTGACAAATGCATAGCAAAATAACGTTAGAGTGAGTGCTCCGGCCAATGTGCGACAATAAAGAGTAGGGGCTTTAAAAGTAATATACAACCCACGCATCAAAATAAACGTGTATACCGACACCAGCAATATATTACCGATTAAGCCAAATTCTTCACCAAATACGGCGAAAATAAAATCTGTGGTTGATTCTGGAATATAATCAAGATGCGTCTGCGAACCTTCCAACCATCCTTTACCCCAAACGCCACCTGAGCCAATCGCAGTCATTGATTGAAGGATATGATAGCCTGCTCCCAGCCGATCTTTGGTCGGATCCAGTAGCGTCATGACCCGCATACGCTGATAATCATGCATCCCATAGTTCCAAATCAAGGGAAGCATAGCAAGAAAACCGATAATTGCTGTAATAATGACTTTCCACGGCAAACCGGCAAAGAAAATGACAAACAGACCAGAGGCCATGATCATGGTCGCCGTACCCAAATCAGGCTGTTTTAAAATCAATGCAACTGGAATAAGTATCAGAATAAATGCGATAATATAGTGATACCAGCGAATATTGGTCTCATTTTTTTGAAAAAACCATGCAATTAGCATTGGAACGGCAATTTTCATAATTTCAGAAGGCTGAATACGAGCAATACCAATATTCAGCCAACGGGTGGAACCATTAACCGTAATGCCCACAAAGTGTACACCAATCAGTAGTAACACACCCAACACATAACCTGGCAAAGCAAAATTACTTAAAATTTGTGGTGGTGTACGAGCAATTAGCCACAATAAAATAAAACTCAGAATGGTATGTAAAGTCTTATTTTCTAACTGACCAAAATCCTGACCATCAGCAGAGTACAGCAAAAACAGACTCATTACATAAATAATCAGCATGGCATAAAATATCCATACATCCATCGGCGCCCAAAGATTGTGCCAAAGACGCTTAAACCAGTTATGTTCCATTCTCATTGCGTTTCCTGCATATCGGGTTGAGGACGATAAGCGCGCAAGAGGGGCGGTATGGTAGCCTGATTGTGCCCATTGAATTGCTGTGCATCCATCGTTGCGTTATTACTTAAATCATTAGAAAGTTGATCAGAAGACTGATGTGGTTCTGATGCTTGAGGTAAATTTTTCAGTTTTAAAAGATAAAAATCGGCCAATTTTCGCGCCAACGGCGCAGCCGTTGCCCCCCAGCCATTGTTTTCGAGGATCACCGCAACAGCAATTTGGGGCTTTTCAACTGGTGCAAAGGCAATAAACCAAGCATGATCTCGCAACTGCAACCGCAGTGCTGCTGCATTGTAACGAGCTCCTTGTTTAATTTGCACTACTTGAGCCGTACCAGTTTTACCACCCATGGTATAAGCCAATCCTGAACCGATAGAAGAAGCAGTACCACCTGGTTTCAACACTTTTTGCATCGCTTGTTTGACGTATTCAAAATTGCTGTATTTAAACGGTACTTTTCTAACCGGCTGAGGATCGATGAGGATTTTTTGTTGAGTATTATGATCTAATAACTCTTGCACCAGATGAGGGCGGTATACTACGCCATCATTGGCCAAAATAGCTGTCGCAAAAGCTATTTGTAATGGCGTATAAGCATTATAACCTTGACCAATAGCCATACTCACACTATCAGCCGGCTGCCATTCTCTGGCGGATGGTTTAGATTTTGCAAAACGCTTGGCTTTCCATTCCCGCGTAGGTAAAACACCAGCATATTCATGATTTAAATCGATACCGGTCTGTCGACCAAGATTAAACTCAGCCAGATACGGAGACATGCGATCGACACCCATCTCATAACCCAGACGATAAAAGAACGTATCGGAAGAAACCTGAATAGCTTTACTTAAATCCGCCGAGCCATGTCCACCTCGCGCGGCATCCCGAAACAAATGAGTCGATCCCGGAATACTCCATGCGCCTGGTGCAGGTAAGATGCTACTTTGAGTTAACTTACCACTTTCCAAAGCAGCCATGGCCATAAATGGTTTGAATGTTGACCCCGGAGGATACATTCCTTGAGTAGCTCGATTAAGTAAAGGATGCCGCCAATCCTCATTCAGACTTTTCCATGTTTCAGTGTCGATGCCATCAATGAACAAATTGGGGTTGTAACTGGGTTTAGATACCATGGCAAGGATGGCACCAGTTTGCGGATTTATGGCCACCAAAGCACCGCGTTTGTCTCCCATAAGGCGATCAGCTTCTTGTTGGACCCGGATATCAAGTCCCAAACGTAATGTTTGTCCAGCAACAGGAGCAACTGTTTTGATTGTTCGCACAATGTGACCTTGGGCATCCTTTTCAACTTCTCGATAGCCGGGAATGCCGTGTAACTGACGCTCGTAATAGTCTTCCAGCCCCATTTTTCCAATATGCGTACTGCCTCGATATAGAGAAGTCAAATTTTCCTTATCAAGTGCAGCCATATCTTTGTCACTAATACGACCAATATAACCAACGATATGAGCCAATAATTCGCCATAAGGATAATCGCGAAAAGTACGAGCATTGATTTCAACACCTGGGAATCGGTACAGTACAGCGCTTAACCTACTGGCTTCTTCCATAGTCAGTTTGAGTTTTAAAGGTACTTTTTCATAAGAACGATAATCTGCCCGAAATTTTTTGAATCGCTTTAAATCTCCTGCAGTGATGTCTACATAAGCTTTTAGGGCGTCAATCGTGTCATCTAATTTACCAGGAACTTCATTAGGAATAACTTCTAATGAATAAGCTGGGTAATTATGGGCTAAAACCACACCATTAACATCAACGATTTCCCCACGTATGGGTGGTGTAGGTATCTGCGAGATACGATTATTGGTAGCGGCCATCACATATTCATCATGCTTAATGACCTGCAAGTATATAAAACGTGCTATCAGAATACTAAAACAGATAATAATCAAAAAGAAAGCGACAACAATCCTTAGCCACAAATCGCCATTATGTGCAGGTTTGGGTACTCGTTTTTTTTTGGTGCGGAAATGCAATGCTTTCATAAACGTCTTGAATAGGCTAGGTAGAGCATCAGTTTAGATATCAAAGGCCACAATAAGGCACTGATAACAGGCGCAATAAATAAACTCCAACCAGCAAATTGATGGCTAGCAAAGAAATGTACCACGATTAATATCAGCGTCATCAATAATAGGCTGACAAAAATCATTAATGATTGGTAACCATATGAATAGCCAAGAATTTGTAACCGGTTTCTGTCAATCACATAAACTGCGGCCATTAAGGCAAGTGCATGCTGCCCAAAAGGCGAGCCTGTACCAACATCAACGATTAAACCCAAAATAAAAGCCACGCCAATTCCAACATATTGCGGGCGGAATAAGCTCCAGTAAATCGCCATGATGGCGACAAAATCTGGAAAACATCCAGCTACAGATTGTGGAAAAGGAATGATATCTAGCAATACAGCAATCACCAGACTCAAAATAATAAACCGTTTCTTAGTACGGCGATGCAGGCTGTCTAATTCAGTCATGGCGATTAAGTGAATTATTGGTTATAGATGATTCGGTTACAGCATGATTAAGCGCTTTTTTCTGCGGAATAACCAAAACAAAATTACTGTTACGCAAATGAGCAACTGGCTCCACATGAGCACGATAATAAGGTGAGCCATTGCCACTTTGAGCTTGTTTGACCGTGGCTATGGGTATACCTGCTGGGTAGATACTATCCATGCCTGAAGTCACGAGCAAATCATTGGGCTGCAAACTAGCGTTAGCCGGAAAAAAACGCAAATCCAGACTACCAGATCGCCCGTACACCAAGGTGCGCACGCCAGTGCGCATTACCATGGCCGGTATCACAGAATTACCATTAGTGATCAGCGTTACCTCTGCACTAAAAGGCTGAACCGCCGTTATTTGACCAATAAGTCCATTCTCATCGCTAACTGGATCGCCTTCCATAACATGGTCATGACTACCTTTATCAATAATAAAACGATCAGCTAAGGGATTAGAAATGCTGGATACAATTTGCGCCACTTGGGCATGAGGCAACGCGGCTTTTTGTAAACTGGTTAACTGATCCAACTTAGCAACAGACTGCAATTGCACTTCTTGTAAGTGAATACGTAGCTTTAATTGCGCATTTTGCTCTTTTAGCTGTTTATTATCCAAACTAAGATGTTGCTGGCTTTCCAAATAAGTTAAACATTTGGATACAGCATTAATCGGTTGCTGGGCAAGCCATTGCAAAGGATACATGGCTGTCGCTAAATAATTACGTGTCACCTTGACGACACTGTAACGGTTGTCCAATAACAGTAAAGCCACCGCTACTAAAGACAAGACGATAAGCTTGCTGGTATTGCGAAGGCCACTGTTGACGAAATTTAAGGAAGGCTCAGCCATCGTGGATGATCTTACATGAACAAATGGAAATTATGGATTTGATACAAATACAGAATTCATTTTTCCGATCATATCAAGTGCATAGCCTGAACCACGAGCTACACAAGTCAAAGGGTCCTCTGCAATCATCACTGGCAGGCCTGTTTCTTCTGAAAGCAGGCGATCAAGTCCTTTTAGTAATGCGCCACCACCAGTCAGCACCAATCCACGATCAGCAATATCAGCACCCAGTTCTGGAGGAGTTTGCTCCAAAGCATTTTTCACTGCTTGTACAATCTGATTTAATGGTTCGGTCAATGCTTCTAACACCTCATTAGAACTAATGGTGAAAGCACGTGGTATCCCTTCGGCCAGATTGCGACCTTTAACTTCAATTTCTTTCACTTCCATCCCAGGAAATGCAGAACCAATATTCTTTTTAATTTCTTCCGAAGTTGACTCACCAATAAGCATGCCATAATTACGACGTACATAATTAATGATCGCTTCATCAAAAGCATCACCACCAACACGGATAGAGTGCGAATAAACAACACCAGACAGCGAAATCACGCCCACCTCAGTGGTTCCACCACCAATGTCCACAACCATCGAACCAGTTGGTTCCTCAATAGGCAAACCAGCACCAATCGCAGCAGCCATTGGCTCTTCAATCAAATTAACAATCGAAGCGCCTGCAGCCAGAGCAGAATCTCTGATGGCTTTTCGTTCAACCTGTGTAGAGCCACAAGGAACACAAATAACAATGCGTGGCGCTGTAAAACGGCTGTTATTGACTTTTTTAATAAACTGTTTCAACATTTTTTCGGTAACGTTGAAATCGGCAATCACACCATCTTTCATGGGACGAATGGCCTGAATGCTGCCGGGTGTTCTACCCAACATTTTTTTTGCTGCCGTTCCTACAGCCAGCATGCCATTTTTGGCATTGACTGTATCATTTTGCACTGCAACCACAGAAGGCTCGTTCAAAACAATGCCTTTATTCTTTATAAAAATTAAAGTATTAGCTGTTCCCAAATCGATAGCTAAATCATTTGAGAAATATTGAGTAAAAAAGCGAAACATGAGCCTGTCCTAATGAGCTTTTGAATTACATTCGATAAAAAACGGTTATGCGTATTGACTATAAATAAATCAATCCGCCAAAAAATAGGGAATTCGGTTATAATTCGGTGCTAATATATTAACCAAATCAGAACGCGCAATGATACCGCAGTTTGCCCGTTTTGCTAAATTAATTTTAAGGATTTTTGATGGCTTTAACTTTAGGTGATGTTGATAAGCTTGCGCGACTGTCTCGCTTAACTCTGACAGAGACTGAACGAAACAATATGCTTTCGGAACTAAACCATATCTTTGAACTGGTAGAAAAAATGCAAAGCGTCAATACAGATGGGGTAGAGCCTATGGCACACCCACATGAATTAGCGCTGCGTATGCGTACAGATTCCGTAACCGAAACTGATCAGCATTCAGCCATTCAAGCTTGTGCTCCTTTGGTTAATAAAGATCTTTATCTGGTTCCTAAAGTTATCGAATAATATTCTAACCAATCACTTTTTCATATTATATAAGTAAAGGTTAACCGATAACCAGCTTTCTGGACATCAAAAATTAAATAAAACTATGCTAAAGAATTACACTTTAAAACAATGCAGCGAATTATTGCAATCAAAGCACATATCCGCAAGCGAGTTGGCGCAAGAATATCTACATTCTATCGAACAAAATAATGCAGCGATCAATGGTTATATAACATTGAATCATGAGCAAACCATGGCTGAAGCAAAAGCTGCCGATGAGCTTATAGCTCAGGGCAGTTCTAATTTGCTTACCGGTGTGCCCATCGCCTATAAAGACATCTTTTGTCAACAAGGTTGGCGCAGCGCATGCTCAAGCAAAATGCTGGACAGCTTTGTGGCACCTTATACCGCCACCGTGGTACAAAATTTACGCAATGCTGGTATGGTGACATTAGGTCGCACCAATATGGATGAATTCGCCATGGGCTCGACTACCGAATCATCTTTTTATGGTGTAACGCTTAACCCATGGCAAAATCAGCACGTACCGGGTGGATCTTCTGGTGGCTCAGCCGCGGTGGTCGCGGCACGATTGGCGCCTGTTGCACTTGGTTCTGATACCGGAGGCTCAATCCGTCAGCCAGCATCACATTGTGGTATTACCGGCTTAAAACCAACCTATGGTGTGGTTAGCCGTTATGGCATGGTTGCTTATGCATCTAGCTTTGATCAGGCAGGACCCATGGCACAAACCGCAGAAGATTGTGCCTTGTTACTTAATGTTATGGCTAGCTTTGATGAACGCGACTCAACCAGCATTGAACGACAGTCGGAAGACTATACCCGTGATCTAAATCAGCCATTAAATGGATTACGAGTAGGAATACCGAAAGAATTTTTCGGAGAAGGGCTAACTGACGACGTTCATGCCGCTATTAATAATGTCATCGACTTACTCAAAAAACAGGGTGCAGTCATCACCGAAGTGTCTTTACCGCATACCGAGCTTTCCATCCCCGCTTATTATGTTTTAGCTTCAGCAGAAGCCAGTACCAATTTATCACGCTATGATGGCGTGCGTTATGGCCACCGTGCTGAAGATTTTAACAATCTGGATGAAATGTATAGCAATACTCGAGCAGAAGGTTTTGGAAACGAAGTCAAACGTCGCATCATGATCGGTAGCTATGTTCTATCGCATGGATATTACGATGCTTATTATCTAAAAGCACAAAAATTACGTCGTTTAGTTGCTAACGATTTTCAGAACGCCTTGAATCAATGCGACGTTATTTTATCCCCAGTTGCACCCACCAGCGCACCAGTTTTAGGCAGTCATGATCAAGATCCAGTACAAATGTACTTATCCGACATCTATACCGTGTCTTTAAACCTCGCCGGTTTACCAGGTATGTCTATACCGGCAGGCTTTGACAGCAAAGGGCTACCAATAGGTGTGCAGCTGATTGGAAATTATTTTGCAGAAAGCCGCTTGCTCGGTATTGCCCACCAAATCCAACAACACAGTGACTGGCATACTAAAACGCCATTTGCATTGTAATGGTCAGATTTTAAATTGAGAGAATACAGAATGAATTGGGAAACCGTAATCGGCTTGGAAATTCACGTTCAATTAAACACCCGCTCAAAAATATTTAGTGGCTCTTCTACCGCCTTTGGAGCATCGCCCAACAGTCAAGCCAATATCGTAGATTGTGCCTTACCAGGTGCTTTACCTGTTTTGAATCGTGAAGTAGTGAACAAAGCCATTAAACTAGGTTTGGCCCTAGACGCTACAATCAATCGTAAAAACGTCTTCGATCGAAAAAATTATTTTTATCCTGATTTGCCTAAGGGCTATCAAATCAGCCAATTGGATTTACCCATAGTTGAACATGGACAATTAGAAATTGTTGTCGGTGATGAAATTAAAACCATTAATGTGACCCGCGCACATATGGAAGAAGATGCCGGTAAATCCATCCATGACGAATTTGCAGAATATACCGGAATAGACTTAAACCGAGCGGGCACTCCATTGCTGGAAGTAGTCTCCGAACCGGAAATGCGCTCAGCAGCAGAAGCGGTCGCTTATGCCAAAGCCATGCATACTCTCGTAACATGGTTGGATATCTGTGATGGCAATATGGCTGAAGGTTCATTCCGCATCGACGCCAACGTTTCTGTACGTCCTAAAGGACAACAGGAATTTGGAACCCGCTGTGAAATTAAAAACCTCAATTCATTTCGCTTCCTTGAACAAGCAATAAATTATGAAATTGAACGGCAAATTGAATTGATCGAAGATGGCGGAAAAGTCATCCAGCAGACCCGTTTATTCGATCCAAACAAAGGCGAAACCCGTGCCATGCGCAGCAAAGAAGATGCGCACGATTATCGTTACTTCCCAGATCCTGATTTATTGCCTGTGTTGATTACAGACGATATGCTCAATGCAGCTAAAGCCAATATGCCAGAATTACCGCAAGAAATGGCTGCACGCTTTATCGAACAATACGAAGTGTCCACTTACGATGCTCGCTTACTCACCGCAAACCGCACACAAGCTGATTGGTTTGAACAAGCAGCAAGTAACAGTGGTCATGGCAAATTGGTTGCTAACTGGATGTTAGGTGAAATGTCTGCCGCTTTAAATAAAAACGCCTTAGATATATCAGAAAGTCCAATTAATGCTGAGCGCTTAGCTGGTTTAATCCGCCGCATTGCCGACAATACCCTCAGTAATAAACTGGCTAAACAAGTTTTTGAGGCCATGTGGAGCAGTGACTTGTCTGCAGATGACATCATAGAGCGGGATGGCTTAAAACAAATGACGGACAGCGGTGCCATCGAAAAAATCATCGATGAAGTTTTGACCAACAACCAAAAATCTGTCGAAGAATTCAAATCAGGCAAAGAAAAAGCCTTCAATGCTTTAGTAGGTCAGGTTATGAAAGCTTCACGTGGTAAAGCAAATCCCCAACAAGTACAGTCATTGTTACGAGACAAACTTCAATAACCTATAGGGGCAACTCCACTCGGTTTTGCGCCGACCAAATTAAGGACACATCATGAAAAAATGGTTATTGCTGGCGATTACATTAGTACTAACTAGTTGCGGTTTTCATCTAAAAGGTACCTCATTATTTGATGTCCCTTTGCCATATCGCTCATGGCAAATTGAAGGTGGCAGCATGCAACGCGCTCTGGAGACCGTATTGCGCCGACAACCCAATGTCATTGTTGATGCTACCAATCCGGATGTGGTGGTTAAAGTGCTTTCAGCTGACCAGAATATGTCAACCTCCGCTGTAGACATATCCGGCAGTACCAGCGAATATTTGCTGGTACTAGCGGTTAAAGTTCAAGCCTATCGACATGGAAAACCATTGGGTGATCCTATTAATGTTAACGTTCAACGGTACATGGACTATTCCGATCACGAAGTCTTAGCCAAAGAAAACGAACGAAGCATTATTTGGCGCGATATTCAAACCGATGCAGCAGAACAGATCGTGCACCGACTGGCCTACTTACCCATCGTCGCTGACCAATGAATAATTTTCAATTGCAGCCTCTCAAGGCTGCATATCTGATTCATGGCGAAGAAGATATACTGCGCATTGAAGCTGCTGACGCCATACGCTCAGCAGCACGAAGCCAAAATTTCAGCGAACGCCAAGTTTTGGTAGTAGAAACAGGTTTTGATTGGTCTTTATTGATAGAAGCCACTCAATCAGTAGGATTGTTTGCCGATAAAAAACTGTTGGAAATCCATGTACCCTCAGGCAAACCAGGCAAAGAAGGCAGCGTTATGTTGCAACAACTAGCTGAAAACTTGCCTGAAGATATAAGTATCATCCTGCTTTTGCCCAAAATGGAGCGAGTACAAACCCAAAGCAAATGGTTTCAAAGCTGGTCAAAAGTCGCAACAGTGATTGAGGCAAAAACCGTTAGCCCAACAGCGTTACCGCAATGGGTAAAAAGCCGTCTAAAAGCTCAGAACCTGACTATCACTGATGACGCACTAGCCTTATTTGTCGAAAAGGTTGAAGGAAATTTGCTGGCAGCCCAGCAAGAAATTGATAAACTTGCTCTCATACATCCTCATGGTTATCAGATAACCCTTTCCGATGCCCAATCGGCAGTAGCGAATGTAGCTCGCTTCGATGTATTGCAGCTTGCGGCAACGTGGATGAAGGGGGATAGTACTCGTCTTATGCACTTACTCGATGGTTTAGCAGCAGAAGGCGGCGAACCTGTTTTAATGCTTTGGGCAATTAGTGAAGATATCCGTACACTGTTACGCCTACTGGCAGCTTTAAAACAGGGAAAAACCGTTAACGAATTAAGACAAACTCTGCGCTTATGGGGTGAAAAACAGACCTTAGCGCCAATTGCGGCCAAACGAATTGGTGCCAAACGATTGCTCAGTGCATTACAAAGCTGTGCGCGTATTGACCGTCAGATCAAAGGAGTGGACAACGGTGAGGCATGGACCGAAATAAAATATTTATTACTGTCATTAGCTAATTGAACCTGTAAATCTCCTTTATGGAAAGATCTGGCATTAAAAATTGACCATTTAAATGTAAATGAAAACGATCCAAAAAAGCGTATTAGTTCCTTATCAGACTGAACAAATTTTCGATCTGGTAAACGATGTTGCAAATTATCCGGCATTTTTACCATGGTGTAGCAATACTGAAATACTCAAGCAGGATGAGCATAGTCTGGATGCCATCATGTATATAGACTATTTAAAAATCCGCCAATCATTGTCAACTCGCAATGTGAATATTCGACCAAATCAAATCCGAATGAGCTTACTTGACGGCCCTTTCAAATCATTGGAAGGATGCTGGCAATTCACACCCATTGATACCATTGGTTGTAAAATCGACTTTAAACTTGAATATGAATTTACCAGTAACATCCTATCAGCGATGATTGCTCCAGTATTCAATTTAATTGCCGACTCAATGGTTGATGCTTTTATCAAAGAAGCAGATAAGCGTTATGACGAATAAAATACTAATAGAAGCAGTCTATGCTTCCCCTGATCACCAATTTCTTTGGCAAGGAAAAGTTGACAAGGGCACAACTGCACGTCAGGCACTATTATCCTCCGAATTACCAAAACAATTCCCGAATGTTAACTTTCAGTTAGCGCCCATAGGAGTGTTTGGGAAAAAAGTTTCCGATGATTATATTTTATGTCAATGGGATAGAATAGAAGTGTATCGTCCATTGCTTATCGATCCAAAAGAAAATCGGCGACGCCGAGCTCTAAAAAAATCTTAAATCCAATAGCCTGAACAATCAACCAACAAAAAAAGTCGGTCAAGGAAAAAACATGTCACGTATCAAGCTCATAGTAGGTCTAGGTAATCCTGGTTCAGAATATGAATACACTCGCCACAATATCGGATTTGATTTTATTGATGAGCTTGCCTATACCTTAAAAACCAATTTCAAACCAGAAAAAAAATTTTATGGATTGGTAGCCAAAACCATCTTACCCGAAGGGGAATTATGGTTACTAAAACCCTCAACCTATATGAATAAATCGGGTACCTCTGTTCAAGCCTTAGCAAACTTCTACAAAATCAAACCCGATGAAATACTGGTTGTTCACGATGAACTAGACATTCCTTGCGGACAGGTGAGATTCAAAAAAGGGGGAAGTAATGGGGGACATAATGGGCTGAAAGATATCCAGTCATGTCTGGGTTCTGCTGATTTTTATCGCTTACGCATTGGAATCGATCATCCTGGCGACAGAAATTTAGTTATAAACTATGTTCTAAACAAGCCGACTACCCAACAAAAAAACTTAATTACGCAAGCAGTTGATAAATCTTTAGCAGTCATGCCCGAGCTATTTACCAGTCAATTTAATGTTGTGCAACAAAAACTGCACAGCAAATAACCTTGAGAGTCGGTTTATGAAATACCGCGATTTAAGAGACTTTATCACCGTTCTCGAACAGAAAAAATTATTAAAATGTATTGAAACCCCGGTATCTCCTTATCTGGAAATAACCGAAATTGCTGATCGGGTTTTACGTCAACAGGGACCAGCTTTATTATTCAAACAGCCCATAAACCAGTCCCAAAAACCATACCATTATCCTGTATTGGCCAACTTATTTGGCACGGCAGAAAGAGTTGCTATGGGTATGGGTGCCAGCGATACCAGTCAGTTAAGAGAAATAGGTAACACACTTGCTTATCTTAAAGAGCCGGATCCTCCCAAAGGATTTAAAGACGCTTTAGCAAAACTACCATTGCTGAAAGATTTGTGGAGCATGAGTCCGCATATCGTAAAAAAAGCACCATGTCAGCAAATCATCATCGAAGCTGATGATGTCGATCTGTACCAGTTACCGATCCAACAGTGTTGGCCACAAGACATTGCCCCGCTGATTACATGGGGCTTGACAGTGACACGTGGACCGGATAAAAAACGTCAAAATCTAGGAATATATCGACAACAACTACTATCACGAAACAAAGTCATAATGCGCTGGCTGGCTCATCGTGGTGGTGCATTAGATTTTCAAGCATTCAAACAACAACACCCTGGAAAACCATTTCCTGTCAGCGTCGTATTAGGATGTGATCCAGCAACCATACTCGGCGCAGTGACACCCGTTCCAGATAGTTTAAGTGAATATCAATTTGCTGGATTACTCCGCGGATCACGCACCGAATTAGTAAAATGCATCGGTAATGACCTTCATGTTCCAGCCCGAGCAGAAATCATTTTAGAAGGCGTTATTCATCCTGATGAGCTGGCTTTAGAAGGACCTTATGGCGATCATACCGGATATTATAATGAACAGGATTATTTTCCGGTATTTACAGTTGAACGCATAACTATGCGCGAAAATGCCATTTATCACAGCACTTATACCGGCAAGCCACCTGATGAACCGGCGATATTAGGAGTAGCATTAAACGAAGTTTTTGTTCCCATATTACAAAAACAGTTTAGTGAAATTACCGATTTTTATCTGCCGCCAGAAGGCTGTTCCTATCGAATGGCTATAGTCAGCATAAAAAAACAATACGCAGGACATGCCAAAAGAGTCATGATGGGATGCTGGAGCTATTTGCGCCAATTTATGTACACAAAATTCATCATCGTCGTAGACGAAGACATCAATGTACGAGATTGGAAAGAAGTAATATGGGCCATTACAACTCGTATGGATCCCGTTCGTGATACCAGCCTAATAGATCATACTCCAATAGATTATCTGGATTTTGCCAGTCCAGTTAGTGGCTTAGGCGGAAAGATGGGGCTTGATGCCACCAATAAATGGCCAGGTGAAACAGATCGAGAATGGGGAAAAATCATTCACAAAGATCCGGACGTGATAGCCAAAATTGATGCGATGTGGCAAGATTTAGGTTTATCCTAAACCATCATCATATGCGCTTGATACTATTAGAATTTACAGGGTAAATTAACAACATCTATGAAAAATAAAAGCAACTTCGGGTGTATTGCTCAACTATTCGCTATTGGTATCTTGTCATTGTTAGCAGCTTGTCAGACATTGCCATCTTTAGACAACCGTACTGTAGATGTCCACTTTGCCGCCAATAATCCTTCAACCTTAAGTTATGCCAACGCACCTCTCATTGCCCAACATCCTAATCTATCAGGCATTTATCCACTTGATGACGGTAGAGAAGCATTGGTTGCACGGCGAGCACTGATTCGAGCAGCTGAACACAGTTTAGACCTACAATACTATATTTGGCACAATGATACATCTGGTCAATTACTGTTTCATGAACTGGTCAATGCAGCGCGGCGTGGCGTCCGTGTAAGATTACTCTTAGATGATAACAACACCAAAGGAATGGATCCTGTATTACATGTCTTAAATAAAGAGCCGAATATTGAAATCCGAATATTTAATCCCTTTGCCGATCGACATGTGCGTTTTTTAGGTTATTTGACCGATTTTGCTCGACTAAATAGACGCATGCATAATAAATCTATTACTGCTGACAATCAGGTAACCATACTAGGCGGGCGAAATATTGGTGATGAATATTTCGATATCGGTAAAGGAATGCTCTTTGTAGACTTAGATGTCATGGCCATTGGCCCCATCGTCAACCAAGTGTCGGAAAATTTTGATCTATATTGGAATAGTCCTTCCTCTTATCCTTTGGGCAGCATAATTCATCGAAAGCGGAATAAATTGCACGCTGACATGCCCGTTTTTAAACGTAAAACTTATAACTATTTACGAGCTGAAAGTTATGATCAAGCCTATATAAAAGATAACTTTGAAAGTCGATTAACCAACGGAACACTTGATTATCAATGGGTACACTTAACATTGGTTAGTGATGATCCTGCCAAAGCCTTACCCAATCACAAAAATAGAAAACAGAAAAATCCAGACACTAATTTGATGCTCGCAGCAAATACCCCCCCAAAACCCATCATCAAATATAAAAATACCAGTCTAACATTAAACCAACTGGCGGCATCAGTCGTAGAACCCAAAAAAGACCTTTTAGTTATTACCCCATATTTCGTTCCAACCAAAACAGGATTAGACTATTTAATCAAATTACGCCGAGAGGGCGTGAATATAAAAATTTTGACCAATTCACTCTCTGCAACAGATGTACCCATAGTCCATTCTGGTTATATAAACTATCGAGTACCTTTATTACAAAATGGGGTTGAACTGTATGAATTAAAAAAACAGGGCGTATTAAAAAATAAAAAAGAACATAGTTTTAGTGGAGGCTCCCAATCAAGCCTACACGCCAAAACATTTACCATTGATGGTAACCAACTTTATATTGGCTCATTAAATTTCGATCCAAGATCTTCACGACTTAATACCGAAATGGGCGTAGTGATTCAATCAACAGAAATGGCACAATACATGGATAAAGCCATTAACGATGCTTTACCCTATGTTAGTTATCAGGTAAAAATAGCAGAAGATGGAAAACTTGAATGGATTAAAACCGATGAAAATAATCAAACCAAGGTCTATCGCAAAGAACCCGATACCACCAGATGGCAACGTATATGGGTAAAAATATTATCGATATTACCAATTGAAGGCATGTTGTGATATCCAACAAGCAAGCATCAGTTCAACATTGACAATAACACAGAAAGTCAGCACATGTTACTATTTATAGATAATTATGATAGTTTTACCTACAACATAGTGCATTACCTGGGTGAGATAGGTGAGGATATTATCGTCAAAAAAAATGATGCCATTACCTTGGCTGAAATCGAAACCATGGCGCCAGAATTTATTGTTATTGGTCCTGGACCGTGTGCGCCAGAGAACGCTGGAATATCAATTCCCATTATCAAGCATTTCGCCGGTAACATTCCCATATTGGGCATTTGTCTCGGACACCAATGTATCGCCTCTGCGTTTGGTGGCAAGATCATCCGTGCCAAAACACCCATGCATGGCAAAATTTCAGCCGTTTCTCATCAGCAAAAATACATGTTTAACCATCTTCCCAATCCCGTAAACTGTACTCGTTACCACAGCCTGGTTATAGATCAGCAAACATTTCCTGATTGTCTGGAAATTACCGCAACATCTGATGATAACGAAATAATGGGTATCCACCACCGCACCTTCGCAATTGAAGGAATTCAGTTTCACCCTGAAGGATTGTTAACACAAAGAGGGCATGATATGTTAAAAAACTTCCTCATGCAGCATCGCTCAACAAATAGCTTAGTAGCCGATTAATCTAAACCCTTAAATCATATCGACTGCGGAAAGAAACAACACCATGATAACGCCACAACAAGCCCTTAACCGACTACTGGATAACAACGAACTATTTTATGATGAAATGACCGACCTCATGCGTCAGATCATGCAGGGTGAAGTAGCGCCTGAGATCATTGCTGCAATATTAATTGGCTTACGCATCAAAGTTGAAAGCGTATCAGAAATTGCCGCAGCGGCGTCTGTCATGCGTGAATTTGCCAGCAAAGTACCATTACAAGATCGTTCCCATCTAGTCGATATCGTTGGCACCGGCGGGGACAATGCTCACACCTTCAACATATCCACCACCAGCATGTTCGTTGTTGCCGCTGCCGGAGCCAAAGTGGCCAAACATGGTGGTCGTTCAGTATCTTCCTCTAGTGGATCGGCCGACATCATCGAAGCCATGGGTGCATCTTTAGAATTAACTCCCGAACATGTTGGGCAATGCATCAACCAACTAGGTGTCGGATTCATGTATGCTCCTAATCATCACAACAGTATGAGATACGTTGCGCCGGTACGCAGAGCATTGGGAGTACGCACCGTCTTCAATATTCTTGGCCCGTTGACTAATCCGGCAGGGGCATCAAATCAAGTTTTAGGGGTTTTCCATCTGGATCTCGTTGGTATTCTGTCGCGAGTATTGCAACAAATGGGCAGCAAACATGTTTTAGTCGTACATGGTTCAGATGGATTAGATGAAATAACCTTAACCGGAACCACTCGCGTAGCAGAACTTAAAAATGGCACCATAATGGAGTATGATATCCATCCTACCCAGTTTGATATGGCCGTCATAGAAGATCTCAAACCACTACAAGTTTCCAACAGCGTGGAGTCATTAAACATCATGAATGCCGTGCTCAATGGGGAAAAGGGACCTTGTCGAGACATCGTTGTGCTCAATGCAGCTGCTGCCATATATGCTTCCGATGTCGTTTCTTCATTAGAAGAGGGCGTCGATGCAGCCATATCAGCCATAGATTCAGGAAAAGCCAGAAACAAACAGCAAGAATTTATCCAGACAACACAACAGCTTTATGCAGAACAAGCAAAAAATGACTAATAGAATCACCTTTCTATAGTAGAGTAGCAACTATATTTGACAGCTTACATCATAAACCCTTGATCAATCACACCAACGATCAACCAACTTGTAACTTAACTTTAAAATTATGTTAGACATACAACTATTACGCCAAGACCTTAATAACGTCGCCCAAAAACTATTAAATCGAGGTTTCAAACTTGATACCGAAACCTTTCAATCATTAGAACAACAACGTAAACAACTGCAATTGCGAACAGAAGAATTGCAGGCACAACGCAACAACCTTTCAAAACAAATTGGTGGATTGAAAGCACAGGGTCAACATGATCAAGCCAACGAGATCATGGCAGAAGTGGCTAAAATTAAAATAGAACTGGAAGATACCGAACAGAAATATCAAAGCATACAAACCCAGATCAACGAAATGTTGCTAAACATTCCTAATTTACCTCATGTAGATGTTCCAGTGGGTAAAGATGAGAATGACAACATTGAAATCCGTCGTGTTGGCACTCCAAAAGAATTTGATTTCCCCATCAAAGATCATGTTGATTTAGGTGAGCCACTAGGATTAGATTTTAAAACCGCATCTGAACTGTCTGGCGCACGTTTTAGCGTCATGCGTGGACCAATAGCTCGTTTACATCGTGCCCTGGCGCAATTCATGCTTGATACCCATACCCAACAGCATGGTTATATCGAGCATTACACCCCATACATCGTCAATCCAGAAATATTATTAGGTACCGGACAACTACCTAAATTTGCCGAAGACATGTACAAAATAGACTGTGGCTTAGATGAACAAAAACAAGAGCAATATCTTATTTCTACAGCAGAAATTACCCTCACCAACACCGTGCGTGAACGCGTTTTAAGTAAAGACGAACTCCCCAAAAAATTAACAGCTCATACTCCATGCTTCCGCTCTGAAGCTGGGTCATATGGTAAAGATACACGTGGACTGATCCGACAACATCAATTCGACAAAGTTGAAATGGTACAAATTCAACGACCAGAACATTCCTATGCCGCATTAGAAGAAATGGTCGGACATGCAGAAAAAATCCTGCAATTACTCGAATTACCATATCGCGTCATCGTACTCTGTACAGGTGATATGGGATTTGGTGCAGCCAAAACATATGATCTCGAAGTGTGGGTGCCAGCACAGAACACCTACCGCGAAATCTCCAGTTGTTCCAACTGTGAAGATTTTCAAGCACGCCGGATGCAGGCTCGATTCAAAGACGAGGAGGGCAAAAACCAACTGGTTCATACCTTAAATGGTTCAGGCTTGGCCGTCGGCCGGACTCTGGTAGCCATACTAGAGAATCATCAAAATGCCGACGGTAGCATCAACATTCCTAAAGCATTGCAACCATATTTAGGGGGGCAAAGCCTATTAAAAGCGGTATAACCCATAGTCTGCTATAAACAATAGGGCAAATTATTCGGGACACAATCGGATAAACTTGCCCGTTTTTGTAAAGAGGCCTATAATTTAGCACATCTTTTAAATATCACCATTATTTGGGTCGTTAGCTCAGTTGGTAGAGCAGTGGACTCTTAATCCATTTGTCCAGGG
>CALYOS010000020.1 GCA_945267035.1 uncultured Neisseriaceae bacterium
TTTGCTCCGCTATTACAGAAATTCCTACAAAATTATATAGCTATGCAGTGGATAGACGTAAATGGTTTAAGTGAAAAAACTGCTGTTTATGACATCGATGTGATGACGGCTGATAATTATGCGTGGATTAAGGCTCTGGCTATTAGTCCGGTTAATATTCTTAGTGCTAGTGGTGGTGCGATCGTTTCGCTATTGTTTGCTCGGCATGAAAAGTCTGTGGTGTCCAACACAGCATTATTAGAGGTAAATCTCTCGCCTGCAAATTTTAATGCCGAAAGTCTTAAGTTTGTGCAACAGTACTTTGAACAAACGGGTGATCTGCTCTGTAAAATGAAGTTATAGCAGCCAAATATTGATATTGCTTCTCTGTAGAAGGTTACTATGGCAGCTTAGGTGATTGGAACGGAAAATGAAATTGATCACCCTGAGGTATTTAGCTCGATTGCTCTTGCTTTACCTATAGCAAATTGAAAATGTGCCAGACCATGATCATAAAAAAATGTGACGAGATTGTAAGAGATGTCAGAATAAGCTGAATAATATGCTGTATTTTGGAAGGGGTTCGACAACAATAAGAATAGGGCAACAAGAAAAATGGTATTTCAATAGAAATATGCTTTGTGCAGTAAAAAGTGTTCTCAGCTGCAAACTATTTTGCATGTATGGTTTCGCCCAACAGTAAATCGTCGGTTTGCTACTTATTTGGGTATTTGCAGAATTACCATTCGGGCCGGTAAAAATAGGAATGCATCAATAGGAATGATGGTATACAGACGGTATTAGTCAATGCGATTAACCAGTTATCGATCAGAATGGTGATGAACATCTCTTAAATTAGTCTTTTATCGGCGTGATAACTTGGAATCAAAATATAGGGTCTCTCAGCCAGGGCGTTGATATTTTCGGCTTTTGTTTAACTTAAAAGGGGGGGATAATTTGATGAAATATCATGAATTAGACTGCAAAAGTGTTATTACTAAATCTAAATTACCAGATACTGATTATGTAGTAAATCCTTATGTTGGTTGCAGTTTTTCCTGTTTATATTGTTACGCTAGTTTTATGGGAAGATTTGTCGGCGAGTCAGTTGAAAACTGGGGGAATTATGTTTATATAAGGAAAAACTCAGTAGAGATATTTGAAAAACAATTAAAAAAACTTTTAGATAAAAAGCTGAAATCGACAATATTTTTTAGTTCGGTCACCGATCCATATTTGCCTATTGAAAAAAAGTATCAACTCACACGAAAGATGCTTGAAGTATTGAAAAATAATCATTACTTAGGCTTGGTCAGCATTCTCACAAAGTCGGCTTTAGTACTCAGAGATATCGATGTATTACAAGAATTAAAAGATGTTGAAGTAGGTTTTACTATCATTTCAGCTAAAGATAGTATAAGTAAAGCTTTGGAGATCAAAGCACCATCTATAACCAGTAGATTGCATGCATTATCTGAATTAAATAGTCAAAATATTAGAACTTATGCATTCATTGGACCACTATTGCCCCATCTTGTTCAAAATCCTTTAGAATTAGAATCTCTTATTTCTCTGGTTGCTCAAACCGGGACTAAATCTGTTTATGTTGAGCAGATGAATTTAAGTTCTTATATAAAACAAAAAATAATTTCATCTGATAAAACGTTGGCAAATACCTATCTATCTTTACAGAAAAATAAGATGCAATTAAATGAAGATTTCATTCGGGGTTTGCTTGATAAGTATGGACTTCACTTGCGGTTAGGAAATGTGATTGAACATAACAAATAAGATGAAGTTAGATAAAAAAAAATGATAAAGTTGCATGTGTATCAATTTAATCCTTTTTCTTAAAGCAAGGTTAGATGGTTATGGCGCAAGCGCTAGATTAAAAATCCGCTTATGACAAAATTTTGATTCAAGCTAATGTAGGCTATTTAGAGACTGAGAAAAGAGCAAGATGATTTACAGATAGGTAGTATCAGCTCGCGCCAATTGGTATTTCTTATAGTAATAAACCGTTGATCATTGTTGTCTCAATAAAACAATAAAATAATCAGCAAGATTGGGTTGCAGTAGCCTATTGGCGTTATTTTAGGGTACTGCATCAATGATTCACACCAGTTCATATTAGAAACTTATTGAAAGACATCTGTTCAGATTGTTTTCACGCCTTAAGTTTGCTCAAAGAGCCAGCAGTAAAGACCAGAATAAGGTTCTTTATGAAGATATGGCAGGCGATGAAGGTTTATATGATCTTGATCGCTGCAATACTTATTGCTTGGGGTGGATGGGATTCTATAGCGCGAGAAAAAAGGCATTTTATTGCTATCTCTCAAGACAAATGTTAGGGTGTTTAATCTATCTAAATAAGCCAGAGTGACTCACCATTTGAAAAAGAAGCAGTTACTATACTCAATGAAGGGAAAATTTGATAATTAGTCAGTAATAGTTATCAAGTGGTGTTTGAGCAATGAGTATTGTGTTTGAATTAAGTCAGGCACTTGATTGGTCATTAGTGAGTGCAATGAGTTCAGATAATCAATGAGTTATCAAAGAATAGCTGGCTAATTGCCACTAAATTTAAACTGGTTAACATGGTTATTTCAGTGGGCAATTATTTCAATTCATCGCAGCAATGTTATTTTTTTCTAAATATTTAGACCGGCTATCCAAATATTAATGCAGTTTATTAATTGTATATTGACTACAAGTATTCAATACAAGTTTAAATAGGAAAATTGCAAAATTTGACAAGTTAACCATTGCAACTATCAACTCATAGGATGGTGGTAAAAATTAAGATAAATGCCGGATAACTTACTCCACATTTCAGAAATTATTTTTTATTCTCCGAAAAATTAATGAATTAGATAGAATACCTAGCTATTTGGGGTAGTTGAATTTCATAACCCACTGCATTTAGTCTCTATTTTACTGAATCATTTTAGATCATATGACTACTGCTGTTTTTGTATCATCCTGATTGGCACGTTATTTTTTAGGTCTTCTCCATCATGTTTAATGAGTGCTAATTAGTACTGGCTGCTAATGTGATACTGCGCCTCTATAATCTAAACTGATGAGATCATGAGGTGTTATTAGGTTGCGATGAGCGACCATGATACCAGTTTGCACAGTTGAAATAATTTGTGTGACTGAATTATTTTATTTAAATGTTGTTGGATGGCGCTTTGTTTAATGTCGGCAACGAACGATAACATGATTGGCCACTAATATTTGAAGACTATTAGTGGCAAAGTGTTGAATATTTAATATTAGTGGTGTTATTCTGTCTGTGGCATTACCCACATCTGATGTTGGTGGTAATGCTGCATAAATTGTTTAAATTCAGGTGACTGATAGGCTGCTTTCAGGTCTTTTGCCCATTGGGTGTCTCGATTTTTTTCGTTGATGGCTACCACCATTTCCATTTCCGGAATGACTTTTTCACGTATAACTGCTTTATTTGGATCCATTTTGGATTGAAAAGCAATACCACCGGAGGCAAAACCATAATCGACTTCGGACAGTATGCGTGGAATCAATACTGAATCCACTGTTTTGATTTTCAGTTGTTTAGGATTGACAGCAATGTCTTCAGGGGTAGCCAGTATTGGATTGGTATTGGCTTTAAGTTTAATCAGTTGGTGGTCAGTTAGAACACGCAATGCACGTGAGGTATTAGCCGGATCGTTAGGAATTAATACTGTTGCACCATAAGGTGACTGTTCAAATGAAGTATATTTGTCGGAATAATACGCAGCCGGCAAAGTAGGAATGTGCACTAATGGATAAAGGTGTGTGCCTTTTTCACGATTAAATACATTGATGTAGGCAGTGTGCTGATCAAGATTGAAGTCAACCTGACCATTATCGACAGATTGATTATTCACTTCTAATGTAGAAAACATCAGGGTTTTAATATGATAGCCTTTTTTTTCCAAAATGGGTTTGATGCCTTGTTCAAAAATATTGCTATAAGGCATGGCAGAGGCTCCAAATACCAGTTCTTTTTTGGTAGATTCCGCTGTTTCCTTTGGTTGTTCTGAACATGCAATTAAACCACTAATGATCAGGCAAGATAGGATAAAATAGAAAATTTTTTTCATGATGTTCCAAATGAAATTTGATGTGGAATTTCAGTATATAATCATGAATCAGTATTTAATATACTGATTTTTAATAACTTTACTACTAAATGGTATAAGCAGTTTTAACTTTGCTTACTTTTTAGAATAAATATGCTCACTGATTTAGAAAAACACGCCATTCGCGACCATTATCAGAATATTGCTCTGAGTTTGCCCAATTTCCGTCCTCGAAAAGCGCAACGAGAAATGATTGCGGCCATCGCCAATGCCTTTTCCCGTAGTTTGCCGCAGGCAGAAGGCGAGGAAGCCCCTAAGCGTAATGGGGAGTCTATTTTGGTGGTGGAAGGACCTACCGGCGTTGGCAAAAGTCTCGCTTATCTGCTGGCCGGTGGCATCATGGCGCAAACCCGCCAAAAAAAGTTAGTTGTCAGCAGTGCAACTGTCGCATTACAGGAGCAGTTGGTTGGTCGTGATCTCCCATTTGTAGTTGAACATAGTGGTTTGAGTCTCAGTTTTGCCTTGGCCAAGGGGCGCGGGCGGTATTTATGTCCTTATAAGCTATATCAATTGACGCAACTAAATGCACAGGACAGTTTGCAAGGATTCGAGCAACCCTCATTGTTATGGGATAGAAAACCAAAAAAAGAAGAAATAGCTGTGCTGCGTAATATGGCCGATCAATTCGCTTCACGGCAATTTAACGGTGATCGTGATACCTGGCCGGAACAAATAGATGATCAACTGTGGCAAAAGGTGACCAATGACCGGCATGGTTGCCTGAAGGCAGCCTGCCCAAATCGGTCTGAATGTCCGTTTTTCTTGGCGCGAGATACTTTAGAAAATGTGGATGTTGTGGTGGCTAATCATGATTTACTGTTGGCCGATATCGGGATGGGTGGAGGTGTGATTCTGCCAGCGCCGATCAATAGTTTTTATTGTATAGATGAAGCTCATCATTTGCCACAAAAAGCATTACAGCAGTTCGCTGCAGAGCACAGTCTGAATCAAGCAATGTGGTTTCTTGACCGTGTCGGCAATGTGGTGGATAAAGTCGCTGGTGTGCTGGATAAAAGTGAGCTGGCCGTTGCAGCTACAGAAGCGGCTTCCGGTTTGCAGGAAAGTTTACAGGAGTGGTTGATTCAACTAGCAGAAGAGCCTGATTTGAGGGTTGAGGAAGGCAAGAATGATAGCAGTTGGATCTGGGCTAATGGACAAATACCTGCCCACTTAGCTGTGTTGGTCAATAATACTGCTGTATGTGCTAGGATGTTATTAAAGCATATCAATAGTTTAAATGAAGCGTTATCGGTGGCTCGACGAGATAAAAATCAGGATGGAAGTCTTTTAGATTTACTCAGCGGTGATTTGGGCTTGCTGTTGAGCCGAAGTGAACAGCTTGTCAGCGTATGGGATTTGCTGGCTACAGAAGTTGTGGAAGGTGAAGCGCCCTTAGCCAAATGGATTAAACGCATAATTGGTGACAAAGTAGATTATAGTTTCCATGCTTCACCAATTAGTAGTGCCGCTAAATTGGCTTATGGTCTATGGCATCGTGCCGCAGGTGCGGTTTTGACTTCAGCCACTTTGCGTTCATTGGGCAATTTTGATTTATTATTGCAACAAACGGGGCTGAAGGGAATGACTGACACTGCTATGTTGGCATTGGACAGCCCGTTTCATTTTGCCGAGCAAGGGGAACTATATATTCCGGCTTTAACAGCCAGCCCCAGAGAACCGGCTGCACACACAGCTGAAATTGTGCAATGGTTACCCAAATTAATTAATGCACATGAAGAAATTGGAACGCTGGTGTTGTTTTCTTCGCGCAAACAAATGCAGGAAGTGGCTTTAAAATTACCTGATACCTATTTGCCATTATTATTAGTACAAGGGGAATTACCGAAACAGGTACTGTTACAGCGCCATCACGATGCAATTGATGCCGGTAAACCGAGTATCATTTTTGGGTTAGATAGTTTTGCTGAGGGGCTGGATCTACCTGGTGAGCTGTGTGTGCAGGTGATTATTGCCAAATTGCCTTTTGCCATGCCGGATAATCCGATTGAAAAAACGCGTAATCAGTGGATAGAGGCGCGTGGAGGTAATCCGTTTATGGAAATCACGGTGCCTGAAGCAAGTATTAAACTGGTTCAGGCAGTCGGTCGTCTGATTCGAACAGAAAGCGATTATGGTCGTATCACCATTCTGGATAACCGGATTTTAACTGCGCGTTACGGCAAACAACTTCTTGCTTGTCTGCCACCATTTAAGAGGATCGGCTGACGCGAGAAAAACGTTTTCTCTCTCTGGCCAAAGCAATATGACGTGTCATATCTTTGTAGAACAGCAATTGACAATTGATTGATTAATCTTTAATATTAGAAACTTTCGTATAATTATCTGGATTAGCTCCTATGAAAACCTTTTCAGCTAAGCCGCATGAGGTGAAGCGTGATTGGTATGTGGTTGATGCACAAGACAAAGTTCTTGGTCGTCTGGCTGCAGAAATCGCTCGCCGTCTTCGTGGCAAACATAAGCCAGAGTACACACCGCATGTTGATACTGGTGATTACATCATCGTAATCAATGCTGACAAATTGCGTGTAACTGGTCAAAAACAGACTGACAAAAAATACTACCGCCATTCAGGTTATCCTGGTGGTATTTATGAGCGTACTTTTGCCGAAATGCAAAACCAATTCCCTGGTCGCGCGTTAGAAAAAGCGGTTAAAGGTATGTTACCTAAAGGCCCGTTGGGCTATGCCATGATCAAGAAACTGAAAGTATATGCTACTGCAGAACATGCTCATGCTGCTCAACAACCTAAAGTTTTGGAAATCTAAGGACACGCAATGAACGGTAAATATTACTACGGCACGGGTCGCCGCAAAAGTTCAGTGGCTCGTGTTTTCCTACAAAAGGGTAACGGTCAGATCATTGTTAATGGTCGTCCGCTGGATGAATTTTTTGGTCGTGAAACTGGCCGCATGATTGTTCGTCAACCATTAGTGTTGACTGAAAATCTGGAAGCTTTCGATATTAAAGTAAATGTTGTTGGTGGTGGCGAAACCGGACAGTCTGGTGCAATCCGTCATGGCATTACTCGCGCATTGATCGATTATGATGCTGCTTTGAAACCTACACTGGCTGCTGCTGGTCTGGTTACTCGTGACGCACGTAAAGTTGAACGTAAGAAATTTGGTCTGCGTAAAGCACGCCGTGCTAAACAGTTCTCTAAACGTTAATCTGTATTGTTATATTTCAAGCAGTTTACGAATTCAAAAAAAAGAGCCTTTAAGGCTCTTTTTTTTACAGGTAATGTTCGGTGTACACAGTAAAAATTCAATTCTTTTATGAATTAAGCCTAGTACATATGGCAGAATTTATAATAAAACATGTGAATATATTCTGGCATTTTTTCGCTTTTGATAACGTAAACTGTATGGGGCAAATCTGTCTGAACCACAAAAGTGGGGAAGACATGCAAAATAAGTCAGGCTTGATATATTTAAAATAGTTTATTCTAATTGATAAAGTAAAAGGGGTTGAGTAAAAATCAAACTTTATTGGCGGGAGTTTGTATGCTACATGGTTGCGGGAAAATGATAATGACCAAGTTAAAAATGCTTTAAATAGTTTTATCGTGGCTTTATTCACTTAAAGTGTATCCAATCAATTAATGCTGCTAATCATAGGTAAGTGCATTGGTTATCTGACCAGATTATTGAATAAATAAATTTGGCTCTGAAGTTCAATCATGACCAATGAGTATAAAGCTTTATTTATTGTGTATCGTTTAGTAAATTATCCTGATGCTGTAAACATAACCCAAAAAAAGTTAATGATTTATTGATTAAGTGGTGAGGAGCTATATTTGCAGTTGATGCAAATAAAACCCACCAATCAGGAAAGATTCTGCCCATAATGATGACGTTTGTGTATTGATAACTGGTTCACTTAATATAGGTATTATTTTATTTTGTAATCAGATGACAATCTATTTTCGAACAAAGTATAGTCAATATGGTTAATAAAGTTCATTTTTCCTTGCAACTTTAATTATCTTGGTTTTTTAAATGATCATTTTTAAATAGATCTAACCCAGATGATGCGTCTTGATTCGTGTTTGGTTGTGTTTAATTTTTCTAAAAAAATGATTAAGCTTTGCGTGTATGCTTCTAGTTAAAGAAATTCGCTATATTCAAAATTAGAAAATCTAATTCTCTTGCTGTTAGGTGGGATAGGAAAAGAAATACGCGGTGTTTCTTGCTGTTATTTATTTTAAATTTTTGAGTTTCCAGTCTGAGTCTGTAATATTTATTACCAATAATGATTAGACTTGAGGGACAAAATTTTTAATAGCTCAAGTTAAAATGATAATGTCCATTTTTAGACAAAATATTCGTATGTTTAGACCTTTTTCAGGAATTCGTTTTAGCTTTACGTGATTTATATCGGTTGTAACCAAATAAATATTGTGCCGGAAAGCGTGTTACCCATTTTTCAACATTATGGTTAATCACTTGCGCATCCTGTTGCCTATTTCCGGTCAATGTGCCTTCAATTGGCGCGATATGCAAGGCAAAGCCGCGACCTTTGGGTAGGCGTTCACCACAGAAAAATAGGGTGGTGACTTTGGGCATGATGGCTAAGCGTGAGGCAAGGGTCATGGTGTAGGCTGGACGATCAAAAAAGGTTGCCCAAACGCCTTCGCCTTCACCAGGCACTTGATCCGGTAGGACGATGGTGGCTTCTTGGTTTTTTAATGCCCGCACAACTTGTTTTACTCCTTGCATATTGGCAGGAGCAGTATAGCCATTATCCCGCACTCGACCATTATTCATCACGCTCTCAAGCCAGCTAATTTTGGGCGGACGATACATCGCAGTCAGGGGAAATGGCAATTTTTCACTCAGATAACGACCAGCCAGATCATAATTGCCCAGATGAGGAGTGATAAGCAGTAAACCTTCTTGACGTTCAATGGCTGCGTCGATATGTTCCCAGCCGTGTACTTCTTTAAATAATGATACAATATGCTGACTGGAACGCGTCCAGGCGATGGTCAGTTCCAGCCCACTTTTCATGGTTTCAGCAAAAACCGCTTTGACCAGTTTTTCGGTTTCTTGGTCGTTGGCAGTAAGTTTGCTAGAATGAACGTTTTCGGTTGTGCGTTTACGTTCGTTGCTGGCCATGTGAAAGCCAAGTCGGCCAAGTAAAGAACCTATGCTTTGCATTAGAGGCAAGGGGATTAATGCCAATAGGGAAAAAAGGATATATACCAGCTTTTGCATCTGTTTTTAATCTCAAATCAAAATTTGGATGACATTGTAACAAAAGCACCCGATAAATGTGCATTAAGCATGAATTTTGTATTTCTATCAGAAAGTATCTGCAAATTATGAGTGAATTTCTGTTTACTTCTGAATCGGTTTCTGAAGGTCATCCGGATAAGGTTGCTGACCAGATCTCCGATTCTATTTTAGACGCCATCCTGACTCAGGATCCTGGTGCACGAGTCGCAGCTGAAACACTGGTTAATACTGGTCTGTGTGTTTTGGCCGGTGAGATTTCCACTCGGGCTCATGTGAATTATATTCAAGTTGCGCGTGATACGATTAAGCGTATTGGGTATAACTCGTCTGAGCTGGGATTTGATGCCAATGGCTGTGCAGTGATGGTATGTTATGACGAGCAATCTCCGGATATCGCCCAAGGGGTGAATGAGGGAGAGGGTATGGATTTGGACATGGGGGCTGGTGATCAGGGGCTGATGTTTGGATATGCCTGTGATGAAACACCAACAATGATGCCCTTTGCAATTTATTATGCTCATCGTCTGATGCAGCGACAAAGTGAAGTACGTAAAAGTGGTGAGCTCCCTTGGTTGCGACCTGATGCTAAGGCTCAGTTAACCTGTGTTTATGACAGTGAAACCGGTAAAGTAAAACGGATTGATACGGTGGTGTTGTCAACTCAGCATGAACCGCACATTGAACGGGATGAGTTAATTGCTGCGGTGAAAAAGTTTATTATTGAACCGGTATTGCCAGCAGAAATGTTGACCGCAGAAACCCAATATTTGATTAATCCAACTGGACGCTTTGTTATTGGTGGTCCACAGGGAGACTGTGGTTTGACTGGTCGTAAGATTATTGTTGACACTTATGGTGGGGCTGCTCCGCACGGAGGCGGTGCTTTTTCGGGTAAGGATCCAACTAAGGTTGACCGCTCTGCTGCCTATGCCTGTCGATATGTCGCTAAGAATATTGTCGCTGCAGGTCTGGCCAGTCAATGTCAAATCCAGATTTCTTATGCTATTGGTATTGCTCAGCCAACTTCTATCGCAATCGATACATTTGGAACGGGTAAAATCACTGAAGAAAAGCTGATTCAGATTGTACAGGAACATTTTGATCTACGTCCGAAAGGCATTATTAAAATGCTGGATCTGCAACGCCCGATTTATGCAAAAACCGCTGCGTATGGACATTTTGGTCGTGAAGAACCAGAATTTACCTGGGAAAGAACTGATAAAGCCGAGCTGTTACGACAGGCGGCTGGTATCTAAATGAGTTAGATTGAAAAAGTTGTCCAGACGGACAACTTTTTTTTGTCTGATTGGTTAGTGAATATATGATAAACAAATTAAATGGGTTTATGCAGATTAGGCAACCTAGTTACTCAGTGCTGTAAAGCGACAAAGCCTAAAAATTATTCTATTTTTATTAGCCAACTCATTGATTTTTTATGCCATCAATTGCTAAGAATTTTATGGTTTTGTACAGGGTTATAATGCAATTATCTGACAGCTTGATGTAAAAGTTATTTTGATGGATTTGATGATTCGATTAAATAATTAATATCAGGTAAATAAAGTGAAATATTCTGATCATTTGCTGTGTTATTAAATATAATTTATTTGTAAATTTTGATCTGATTGTGTGTTTGACCGTTGAGGCGAAGCTGCTGGCGTGGGCTTGTTTGTTCAGTTAGAAAATGGGTGTTGGATATATGGAAAACTGATCAGCCTGTGGGTTGGCGTGCACATATTTTATGGGATTAAAGTTTAGTTTAAGTGAATTTTAATTTGGCAGGTTAATTGAAATTTAGATAGTGAACGGTACTGTGCAAGACGGGATGATTAGATAGTCGGTTTTGACTGAAAAGCAAGGTGTACAAATACATGCTATCGGTTGATAAGTAATCATTTTAATTGATTTATTAGGGTATAATTTTTATAGGCAAATTATAAACCTCATTGATAATAAGCTTGTTAATTATTATAATGGTTTATTTATCAAGATTTAGAGGGATTATAATAATGAGCCAAACTCTTTCTGCTCCACAATTGGAGGCAATGTTAGAAGCGCTGGCCGTAAAAATGCCTAGCTTGAATATCGAATTGGTCATGCTCAGCCGATTGATTCGTTTAGTTCATACCACTATCCACAGTGAATTAAATGCACGAGTGCACCAACATAATTTATCCGAAAGTTTGTGGCATGCCTTGCTGGCAACTTATGCACAACCAAATCAAGAAATTTTACCGTCTGAGTTAAGTAATATTCTGCATTTAACCCGTACCAGCGCAACGCGACTGTCTGATGAATTGGTGCAGAACGAATGGATAACGCGGACTACGCATCCTGTTGATCGGCGTAAAATTATGTTGAAACTAACAGATGCAGGTGAGCAATTGATTCAGGAGGTTAGCCCTGAAACTAATGAAGTGCATCATCGGATTTGGTCAGCTTTATCTAAACAAGAGTGTGAACAACTGCGGCAGTTGCTATCTAAATTATTATACGCCGCTTAGTTTTTTATTGAGAGTTACATGAAAACAACCGTATCTGAGCGAAGATTACGTTCATTTTGTTGGATCCTGAGCCCCTTAACTTTTTTGGTTTTATCAGCATGTGCCAATTTTGGCCAGCAACCAGCGCTGGAAAAACCAAATGATGCTGCAAGTTTACAGTTACCTGACGGACAGTCCGCGCGGGTAAAACTAAACTGGTGGCAAGAATTGAATCAGCCGTTGCTCAATCAATTAGTGAATGATGGTTTATCTAATTCACCTGATTTGAAAATAGCAGCTGCACGCATTGCTGAGGCCGAAGCTCAATGGCGCGGAGCTAAGGGGGCTGCTGGTGTGCAAGTAGGCTTGCAGGCTAATGGTGTCGGCGCATATCTGAGCCCAAAGCCAAAGTCTGATCGTGATGGTGATAGTCCGAATCATGTGTTCAGCAATGAGATGGCTGCGGTGGCAGTTGGCTATACGTTTGATTTTTGGGGCAAGCAGAGTAATCTGGTGAAGTCAGCCTTAGGGATGCGTACGGCGGCAATGTATCAACAGCAACAGGCAAGATTGCTGTTAACCCAAAGTATTGTTGCGCAATTTACGCAATGGCAGTCGTTGCATGAGCAAACTGAGATTTTGCGGCAGAGAATAGCTGTTAATCAGCAACGACAACAGTTGGTTTTGAAGCGGATTCGTGCAGGTTTGCAACCGGCCAGTGATGAATATGCGCTATCACAGACCATTTTAAGTTTGCAAAGTGCTTTGCGTCAGACTCAAGCAGAATTGCTGCGCACGCGTAACAGTCTGGCTATTCTGAGCGGTCGGTCTCCAGATCAGTTAGCGGGGATCAGTTCGCCAAGTTTTGGCCGGGTTCCTGTTATTGCGGTGACGGGATTACGTGCTGATATTCTCTCTAATCGTCCGGATATTGCAGCTCAGCGTGCGTTACTACAATCTAATTATTTCGGCATTAAATCGGCAGAAGCGGCTTTTTATCCAAATATTGAGATTAAGGGGCTAGCTGGTTTGTCACATGTTGACGCATTTGATTTATTGCATTCTTCTTCGCGAATGGTGAGTATTTTACCGGCGATTAATTTGCCTATTTTCACTTCCGGCAGTTTGCAGGCGGCGTTATCTGGTAAGCGTTCTGCCTATAATGAACAGGTTGCCCAATACGATAAAACGGTTTTGACCGCATTACAGCAGGCGGCAGATGCGATGAGTGATTATCAACAAAGTGTTACTGCTGTGCCTCTACAACATGAGGCCTGGCAGATTGCCAAGAAAAACGCGGTGGCGAGTAGCAGGCGTCAGGCTGCTGGTTTGGACAATGCGCTAAACCGGTTGCAAAAGGAAGATACTGCTTTAAGTGCCTATGCTGATTATATTCAAACAGCAGCCTGGCAGCAGCAAAGTTGGAATAGTTTGCATGCTGCTCTCGGTGGGGGTTTTCACCGTGCAGATGATCAGTCAACTCGTTGATATTTTTATTTTATTGAATTAATTGAGCTATTTAAGTATGAGTGAACAAACACAAAAAGTTGAGGCAATACAAGAAGCTCCGGCAACGGACAATCATGCCGAGCAACGTATACCGGCTAATCGTAAACGGAAGTTGATCGGGCTGACACTGATTTTTTTGATTATTGCGATGGCATTCTTGCTGATGTATTTCTTAGTCTGGCAGCATGAAGAATCAACTGATGACGCCTACGTGAATGGTCATTTGGTGCAGATTACACCGCAAATTACCGGTACGGTGCAAACGGTCAATGTTGATGATACTCAAACGGTAAAAGCAGGTCAGGTTTTGGTCTCACTGGATGATAGTGATATGCAACTGGCGTTTGAACGCGCCCACCATGATTTGATTACTGCTATTCGCCAAAATAAACAGCAAACGGCACAGTCTGCTCAGGCTAGAGCGCAAGTAATCGCACAGCAGGCACAATTAAAACGTTTACAAGCGGATTTAAGACGGCGCGAAAGCTTAGCTGGTACTGATGCGATCTCCGCTGAGGAGTTAAACCATGCGCGCGATGCAGTGGTTGAAGCTCAGGCTCAGTTGAAAGCCATCCAAGGTCAGGAGACTGCTGCTCAGGCGGTAATCGGTAATAATGTACCGTTGCGTCAGCAGCCTTCAGTCATGACTGCTATCAGTCGTCTGAAAAGTGCTTGGTTGGATTTGCAACGCACTAAAATTAAAGCTCCGGTAGATGGTCAAATTGCAAAACGTAATGTTCAACTCGGACAAAAAGTAGCGACCGGTTCGCCACTGATGGCGGTGGTACCACTGAGTAATGTCTGGGTTGATGCTAACTTTAAAGAAAGTCAGTTGGCGAAAATCCGCATTGGTCAGCCAGTTAAAATCACCGCAGATGTTTATGGTAGTAAGGTAACTTACCATGGCAAAGTTGCGGGATTGTCAGCCGGTACTGGTGCAGCATTTTCTTTACTGCCTGCTCAGAATGCTACTGGTAACTGGATTAAAGTGGTGCAACGTGTGCCTGTGCGTATTACGTTGGATCCTAAAGAGCTGGCGGCGCATCCACTGCGTGTTGGTCTTTCAATGGATGTTGAAGTCAATACCCGCGATCAGAATGGTCAGGATTTGACCGCTGTCAGCAATGTTGGCAGTGCCGATGAAATGACGCCAGTTGACTGGACACCGATCAATGAGATGATTGAGCAGATTTTTGCTCAATACGCATCTTAATTTCTTCTGGCCAGACCTGATTCAGACGAATTAAGCCGGTATTTCTTTGCCGGCATACCAATTCTGCACATGGTTTGGCCTTGTTTAATTGTGATGCAGTGACAAGGTGCTGGGTTGAATCAAGGCTTATCGTTGTTTGACGTACCCTGCGCTTGTTGTTGCACTAAGGCTGGTTTGAATGACGCATCCTCCATTAAAAGGTCCAGCTCTGGCTTTGATTACAGTGGCTTTGTCTTTGGCTGTATTCATGCAAGTATTGGATTCAACTATTGCCAACGTGGCACTCCCAACCATTACTGGTAATCTGGGTGCTGCCAACAGTCAGGGTACTTGGGTAATTACCGCTTTTGCGGTTGCCAATGCTATTTCAGTGCCATTGACGGGGTGGCTGGCTCGGCGGTTTGGTGAAGTTAAAGTTTTTGTAATTGCAACAGTTTCTTTTGTAATCGCCTCATTTTTATGTGGCATTGCCTCAAGTTTGGCTTTATTGGTGTTTTTCCGAGTGGTGCAGGGCGCTGTAGCCGGACCGATGATTCCGTTGTCACAAAGTTTGCTAATGGCTGCTTATCCACCCGAAAAACGATCCATGGCACTGGCTATGTGGTCGATGGTGATTATTGTGGCACCGATTTTCGGTCCCATTCTCGGTGGCATTATCAGTGATAACTGGCATTGGGGCTGGATTTTCTTTATCAATGTTCCGATTGGCTTACTTGCTGCCGGTATTTCATGGCAAATGCTCAAAAATCGTGAAACGGAAACGGTGTCTCAACCAATCGACCGCATGGGCTTGTCACTGATGGTTGTTGGTGTGGGCGCTTTGCAGATGATGCTAGACCGTGGTCATGAGCTTGACTGGTTCTCTTCCAACGAGATAATTACTCTGGCGGTGATTGCAGTGGTCTGTCTGGCTTACTTTGTAATCTGGGAATGGTATGCTAAGTTTCCGATTGTTGATCTACGGCTATTTAAAGACCGCAATTTTACTGTTGGTGTGGTTACCCTCAGCACGGCATATATGACTTATATGGGGGCGATAGTTTTACTGCCGATGTTGTTGCAGATGCAGCTAGGTTACACCGCCACTTGGGCGGGGCTAGCTACTGCTCCTATTGGCTTTTTCCCTGTATTGCTTTCCCCATTGATTGGTAAATTTGGTAACCGCTTGGATATGCGGGTACTGGTTACCATCAGCTTTACGGTATACGCGATTTGTTTCTTCTGGCGTACCAATTTCAACGCGCAAATGGGGTTTATGGATGTGTTTTGGCCACAGTTTGTACAGGGTATCGGTATGGCCATGTTCTTCATGCCTTTAACCCAGATTACTTTGTCAAATATGTCTGGTTCACAAATCGCTAGTGCTTCCAGTATCTCTAATTTTGTGCGTATTTTGGCCGGTGGTATCGGTACTTCCATGGTAAACGTATTGTGGGATAAACGTGAAGCTCTTCACCATACCCATTTGGTGGAAAATATTCATCCCTATAACAGTACTCTGCAGCAGTCAGTACAGGGCATGAATCATATGGGTATGAGTGGTGTGCAGCCTTTGGGGGCTATTGAGCAAACTATTGGTCAACAATCCCATATTATGGGTGCCAACGATTTATTTTGGTTGTATGGTATGATTTTTCTGGTGCTGATCGCACTGGTGTGGTTTGCTAAACCACCGTTTGGAAGTGGCAGCGCTGGTGGAGCTCATTAAAAGGGAAAGCAAAACGGTCTGTTATACAGACCGTTTATTTAACTCCAAATTGATCGATTTCCACCCAATTGGATTGACTGAAGAGATTAACACTGCATATTAATCTAACCATGTATATCCATACTTAAATGGCTTATTACGCCTCATTATGAAGCAGTATATTTAAAAAAACCTGATTAGCACCATTTTATAGACAGATCTGAATGTAAATAAATTCACTTTTGTGTACCCAAACTACCATTCGTTGCCGAAAAAGCAAAAGAAATTGGAAATTGAGCTTCATGTTGATGAAATTAGGATTTGGTTTTTTGTACCTTGTGCAAATGCTTCCATTATGTGCCATCCACGCATTGGCCAAAGGTGTGGGCTGGCTCAGTTATTATGCTGTAGCCCCTAGAAGGCGAATCGGTTTAATTAATTTGCGCCGGTGTTTTCCACAGTGGACAGAACGGCAGCGTCGCCAAGTTTTACGCGAACATTTCTATCATATGGCCATGCTGTTATTGGAATATGGCGTATATTGGTACAGTGATGCTCAACGTTTAAAAAAAATGGTGCGGTATCAGGATAAACACTATCTTGATGATGCTTTGGCGAGCGGAGAAAAAGTGATTTTGCTGTATCCACACTTTACCGCTTTTGAGGCGGCTGTGTATGCACTTAATCAGGATGTACCGCTAATCAGCGTCTACTCCCATCAGAAAAATAAACAGATGGATGAGCAAATTCTCAAAGGTCGGCATCGATATAACAATGTCTTTTTGATTGGGCGCACCGAAGGGCTACGGGCCATTATAAAAAAAATCCGTGCAAGTAATGCCCCGTTTCTTTACCTGCCAGATCAGGATTTCGGACGGCGTGAATCAATCTTTGTGAATTTTTTCGGTATCCCAACCGCAACCATCACTGGATTGAGCAGAATTGCGGCTTTAACGAAAGCAAAAGTTATTCCCGCCATTCCCACGCGAGAACCTGATGGTACCGTGACACTGCGTTTTTATCCTGCATGGTCGGATTTTCCCAGTGAGGATGTGACTGCGGATACACAGCGCATGAATGATTTTATTCAGGCTCGAGTTTGCGAAACGCCTGCACAATATTATTGGTTACATAAACGGTTTAAAACTCGGCCCGAAGGTGAAGCCTCTTTCTATAGCAAAGAATAAAATCCTTCAATCTGTCAAAAACAATTCAAGCCAGACTTTAAATTTTAAAAGTCTGGCTTATTGCTTTAAACCATTAATATTTTTCAGGACAAAATAACAGCTATTTATTGAATTATGTTGGAATATTTACCAGAGGTGGTTAAATAAGACCGATGGATTGAAAATAGTGCTGATATATTTCTGCTTTTTTTTCTAAGGCAAGGGGATAGGCCCGGGAAGAAGAGGGAAGGCGGCTTAGGGTTAACTGTCGTCCAGCTAGTTGAGTGTGACTCGGATGACCAATTGTGGGCACCACAGTATCTGTTGGCAACAGTTGGATCAGAGTAGAAGTTGCTTTGTCACCAGTAGTCATAATGTGCTGACAACAGGGTATTTGCTGTAATAATGCCTGAAGATTAACAGGCGTGATAACTTGAAGAAATTTATCTGCTGCATTGTTTTGTAGTCGTCGAATTTGCAAACAGCTATCACTGATGGCGATGCCATAATGTTGCAGAAACTCTTTAATCAATGTTTCATTAAAGGCTTTATGATTGTCAGAAAAAAAGTAGTGTTTATTGTGAAAAAAGATCAAGCCAAAAATTCGCCACATATCATTTTGTAAATTGGGATAATAAAAATTCATTTTCCAGCGAGCGCGCGGCGGTGGAAAAGAGCCCAACATTAATAATTTTGCCTGAGTTGGCAAAAACGGTTTTAATGGATGAGTTTCAATTTGATCATTCATCTTGGGTATTTATTGATAGTTGTACAAAATGATAAAAATAGATCATGCAACAAATTAAACACTAATCTACACACTGTAAGCAAAGAAGTATCTTTTGATTTGATCTGCCTGTTCTAAGCTCAAAGAGGCTGCGTATGCGGTTTTCTTAAATAGCCTAAAACACGGAAATGATCTATTTTCCATTTTCCGTTTTGATAGATCAAAGGATAAGTTACCCGACTGGGTGAATTTGGGCCAGGGTTTTGCTGCACAATTTCAATTTCATGATCGTTTACCTGACTGATAATAGCCACATGACCATGTTTGCTCCATCCAAGCACAATGATATCTTCCACCTCAGGTTTAGTCGGAGAACCATTGTGAAATTGCAGCAAATTACGTTTCGGGTTAATCTGACCATCCATCACAGCTGCATCAAAAAAATCTTTGGCATGTCCATAACTATCCGGCATTTTATGATTAAATCGCTCATAATAATATCGCTTGATAAACTCCACGCACTGATATTTTTGCCCCAAGTTATAGCCGTCTTTGCTCAGATTGCGCCCACTAACATTACCGACAGAACCATTATAGTAAACTTTAACGCCGTTAAATTGATCAATAACAGTGCCAATTTTAGACCGATCTACTGCAAGATAGCCAAAATGAACTATTGCATAACTGATAGCGACTAATATAACTATACCGAACAAAAAGCTTTTTTTATATTTTGTAAAAAACGTGTTCTGAAATATTTTCATTAAGATCCAATCGTATATAAACCTCTAGCGCCAATCTAAACAGGCGACCATATATGCCAGTTGTTTGTAAATGCACACTCACCTAATTTGGCTAACTCTTCTCAATTATTGAACCATTTCTGCTGAAAAAGGGTACCTGTGCCACAATGACCATAATACTATTTCATGGCTTTTTTTTAAGCATTGAGGAGCTTGTTTGTTTGATATCGCGGTAAAGTGTTTAGACATCAAAAATTACTCTAATATTTACCCTGTTATGATCGGTTGTTCATAGCGACGATGAAACCACAGCAAACAGCCACAGCCTAACAATGCCATGGGTACGCCAATTAATGCTGGATATTGGTAATTTAAGTGATGGCTGATGGCTAGTCCACCATTATAAGAACCCAGCGCGTTACCCAGATTAAATGCCATTTGTACACTGGCAGCGCCCAACAATGCACCTCCTGGAGAATGGCGCAGAAGCAGTAATTGCTGAGGTGCAGATACAGCAAACAGGCAGAATGTACACAAGCACATTAATGTAGCCGAGAGCCAACCAACGTGAGCGAATAAGAAGATAAGTAATAAAGCCATTGCCGCAATACCTTGTAAAGTTGCAGCAACTTGTCCAGGCGTGTAACGATCCGACAAACGGCCACCACACCAGTTACCCAATACCATACCGGCACCAGCTAGAATCATTAGCTCAGCAACCTGATTGTTATTGAAGCCTGAAACTTGCGTTAATAACGGTCTAATATAACTAAACCAACAAAAAATCCCCCCATTACCCAATGCCGTTGCCGCCAGTATCAGCCAAGGGGCAGCCGACTTTAAAAATCGAAACTGACCCAAAATTCCTGTATTCGGTAAGCGTTCAATTTCTGGAATAAAACGTTTTAAGGCAAAAATCAATAGAATTGCCACAATCGATACCAGCAAAAACACCAGCCGCCAGCTGAAATGCAGGCTAAGCCAAGTGGCAACAGGTACCCCCAGCAGATTGGCTACAGTCATACCTGCAATCATCATGGCTACGGCTTGAGCAGAACGCCCTGGTGTGGCAAGTTTGGTTGCAACAATGGATCCAATACCAAAATAAGCCCCATGGGGTAATCCAGCAATAAAACGACCAATCAATAAGGTTGTATACCCAGGTGCAACAGCGGCGACTAAATTGCCACCAGCAATAAGTGCGGCTAAGGCCAATAAAATGTTTTTGGGCGCAAGCTGATAGCTTAGTACCAGCAGCCATGCACCACAGCACACCCCAATTGCATAGGCGGCAATAAAATGACCAGCTTGAGCAATGGAAATATGCAGAGCATTAGCCACATCTGGCAAAATGCCCATCATACTGAATTCGGCCATGCCTAAGGCAAATGTCCCCAGTGACAAGGTAATTAAACTTTTCAAAATCATAAGTAACAATAGGATTTGATGGTAAGCAAGAATATAAGTAGTTTAGACTCGGAAATTAGCCTTGTCACTGACTGTGCACGTAAATCTAAGATTTCTAAGAAAAAATGCAAGTTAATCCTTATCCTCTTGGCATGAGTAAAATAATCGCTGCGCCGAGTAGGCAGAGGGTTGCACCAACGATATCCCATTTGTCTGGTATCGACTTTTCAACCAGCCACGACCATCCCAAGGAACAACAAATATATATTCCTCCATAGATCGCATAACTACGACCAGCAATATTGGTTGGTGTCAGCGTTAACAGCCAAGCAAAAAGCAGTAACGATATTGATCCTGGAAGTAGCCAAAAAATAGATTTATCCAGACGCTGCCATGCCCAGAAAGCAAAACAGCCACTGATTTCAGCCAATGCCGCCAGAAAAAAATAAATTAAAGATAACATCCGAGAATACTTAATATAGAATAAATCACATAAATTGTAGCAACCTAAACAACCTCCAACCCAAAGAATTTCATCCTCAGATGGTGCATTACCAACGATTCTCCTTTTGAATAAATTCTATACCGAAATTCTGGCTCGTAATGCATAACTCAGTGTTTTATTCATGGTCGGCACCATTTTTTCAAATGCAAGAGAATTTTAATCTTGCTCACGCTACTACAATTTCCAATCTACAGAACTTAGTTTGTAACAGCAAATAAAATTTTCGCAGAGTGGCACAGTCAAAGAAAGCTTACAATACTTGTAGTAGAAATTCTTTTAGTAGCAACTGTACTAAGATCAAAATACTATCGAGTCTTGGTGCTAGCGAGATTTTTTTTTGAAAAGGGGTCTAATTAGATTATCGGCTCAAGATGAACAGCGTAGTTTAGCTGGCTTAAATATAACTTCCCCAAAATTAAGGAGCGATTAGTTCGCAATATACATCGATTTTGAGGCTTAATCTCAATTCAAAAATGGAAAAGTAATGCATCGTAGAGTATTAAATGCTGATAACCATAAGTCTGGTGAAATCAATGAGAAAGATAAAATTATTTGTTCATTAATCTGAATTTTTATTGTAAAATATAAACATTACTTAACTAAATAAACGAGTATACAAAGATGAGAAAATTGATTGCGATTTTTTTCTGCTTGGGTCTTTTGACTGCGTGTAATTCAGAATCATCTAAAAAAGATTCCGCTTCAGATGCCGCTAAAATAGAAGCATCTCAAACCAGCGTACCTGCAACATCAACTGAGACGACCCCTGCATCACCTCCCGCTGTAACATCGACAAATAGTGAGTTAAGCACTGATATAAGAAGTCAAATTGAGCGCGATATCCAAAATATGCAACAAAATTTACCCATCAAAATGAATGGTGTGGATTTAACTGAAATAAAATTAGAAAACAACACTATTTATCAATCATTCAACTTTGCTGATAAAAATATCACCAGTAAAAAAGTCCCTCTAGAGCAATTAAAGCAAAGATTATTAATGGGTTGTAATCAGCCAGATATTAAACGTTTTCTTTCCGGGGGATATGATTTTTTATATACCTATCATTTTCAGGATAAATCAAAAGTAGAAATAAGGATGAGTGCAAAAGACTGTCAATAATAAAAATTTTATACTGAAACTAAAGGGGTGCTGATGCGCCCCTTTTTTATTCTTTTTGGTACAAGATGATAATTGTGTTTATCTTGATATTATTGTTAATGAATGGATTCTGATTTCTAATATTTAAAACGAATATATTCATTATTCCAGCTTGAACATCGCTTTCATAAGCAAATACATAAACCTGATGATAAAAATCAGAAAATTAAAATTTGATCTACAGAAGCAGAAAGAATCTAAATTCGCCTTATGTCTTTATTAGCCGATCTTGATCTAATTTGACCTAGTTGAATGTCACTATGATGAACAGATTAAACTTTCTATTTTGCATCGGTTTACTTGGTTCTTGTTATGCATTATTTAAATTAAAGTTAAAACAGCTTTAGTTACAACTCCATCAGCCATATTGGCAAGGCCTATGCCAGAATCAGATGTGAAAAAGTGAAATAGAACGACATATCTAAAAGTACAACCATGTACACCGATGAAAGTAAAAGGTCCGGATATGATCATGCTTGAGCATAAATTGAGAAAATTGGTCAATTTAATATTTATTTTTGAGAAAAGGGAAAGCGTTATCTATTAGTCAGTATCAATTAAGAATAATCGCCAGACTGCAACAGAGGAGCCACTATATTTTTAATCAACGTAGTTAATAAAATTAAAGTAAATTTAATAATCAGCTATATCTTGGATCGATAAATAATTAGAATAAAGTTGAAACTTTAATTAAAGAATTAAAAATATATTTTATCATTCACAATTTGATTGTAAGATACTAACATTATTTAAACTAAATAAACGATTATACAAAGATGAAAAAACTGATTGCAATTTTTTTTTGCATGGGTCTGATGACTGCTTGCAATTCAGAATCTTCTAAAAAACATACTCCATCCGGTGCTGCTAAAGTTGAAGTTTCTCAAACCAATGAATCAGCAACACCAACCGATATGGTTACAGCTCCGCCTTCATCTGCAGCATCATCCAATACTCAGTCAGGAACTGATTCGCATAGTGAATTAAGGCGAAAAGTCCAAATTATGCAACAACGTTTACCAATCAAAATGTATGGTATGGATTTGACTGACTTGAAATTTGAAAATAACACGATTTATTATACATACATTTTTACTGATAAAAATATCACCAGTAAAAACGCTTCTGCAGAGCAAATGAAGAATACTTTATTGATGTTATGTGATCGGCCAGATAGTAAAGCTTTTATATTAGATGGTAATGCCTTTATGTACACCTATCATTTCCAAGATGGATCAAAGGTGGAATTAAGGATAAGTGCAAAAGATTGTCAATAAGATCAAATTTATGCTCTAAAATAAAGGGGGTGCAGATGCGCGCCCCTTATTCTTTTAATCAAGTATAAAAGATGAATTGATCATGATGATATTATTAAATGATGTATCATTTTATCGTTAAGATTCTCAAATAATATAATTATCATTACAGCTACCCTATCGCTTTTAAAAAAACACAAGAATAAATTTTATTTAGATAAAATCTAACTAAAAAGTCGCGACAATGAATAAATAAATGATGCTAAATTGTATTAGTCTAAAGGGTCTTTGCTATGCTATTACCAATAGCAATAACCGAGATAGCTCTCGTTTTCATCTCTATCTACATTACCGAGAGATGCTCATCTATAAGATAATTAAGAAGGTGAATTACAACGCGTCATCCTGAATAAATATAATATCGTTAGGCGATGAAAACGAATGGTATAGATATTACCCACGAGCAGCATGAATTGAGAAAATAATACAATTAATTATTTATTATTGAGAAAAGTTAAAGAGTTATCTATTAGTCAGTATCAATTAAGAATAATCGCCAGACTGCAACAGAGGAGCCACTATATTTTTAATCAACGTAGTTAATAAAATTAAAGTAAATTTAATAATCAGCTATATCTTGGATCGATAAATAATCACAATAAAATTGAAACTTTTTATTTAAGAATAAAAATAAATTTTATCATTCGCAATTCGATTGTAATATACTAACATTTCTTAAACTAAATAAACGATTATATAAAGATGAAAAAACTAATTGCGATTTTTTTCTGCATGGGGCTCATGACAGCTTGCAATTCAGAATCCTCTAAAAAAGATTCTGCGTCAGATGCCACTAAAATAGAAGCATCTCAAACCCAAGTGTCAACGGCTTTGGCAATACCAGCTGAAATGGTTCCAGCTTCGTCTTCATCTGCAGCGTCATCCAATACTCATGCAGCATCATCCAATACTCAGTCTGGAACTGATATGCATAGTGAATTAAGGCGAAACATCCAAATTATGCAACAACGTTTACCAATCAAAATGTATGGTATGGATTTGACTGACTTGAAATTTGAAAATAACACGATTTATTATACATACACTATTACTGATAAACGTGTCACCAGTAAAAACTCGTCTGCAGAGCAAATAAAAAACGCTTTATATATGGCATGTGATCTGCCAGATAGTAAACCTTTTATATTAGATGGTAATGCCATTATGTACACCTATCTTTTCCAAGATGGATCAAAGGTGGAATTAAAGATAAGTGCAAAAGATTGTCGATAAGATCAATTCCATATCGAAAATTAAGGGTGCTGAAGCGCCTTTTTTTATTTCCATTGTACTAGAAGAGAAATGTGATGATCTTGATATTATTGATTGAAGAAACACTTTATACCTCCAAAAATTTAATATGATATTATCATTGTAAAAGCAACTATATCGTTATAAAAATTCTAAATGAGGTTAAATGCCAACTAATTGTATAGTCATTATAGAGTATGGGCAAAATTAAGATTAATCGAGTGTTTCTTGGTTTAATAATATAGACATAATTTAATTGAATGTTGAATACAATGAATAAATTTATTACCCTATCTTGTATCGGTCTACAAGCTGCATGTCATTCTTTACCCTCAACAACCACTTTGATAGCTCCATCTCCATCAGCCACATTGGCAAGAACTCAGCAGGTATCGGATTTGAAAAAAGAAATCGAGTAAAGAATCGCAAAAATACAAGAAAATTTACCCATCAAAATGAATGGTGTGGATTTGACTGATATAAAAATAGCAAACCATTCTATTTATCAATCATTGACTATTACTAATAAAAATATCACCAGTAAGGAAGTCCCTCTAGCGCAATTTAAGCGAGTTGCATTAATGGAATGCGATAAGCCAGATATTAAACGTTTTCTTTCCGGGGGATATGATTTTATATATACCTATCATTTTCAGGATAAATCACAAATAGAAGTAAGGTTGGGTGCAAAAGACTGTCAATAAAATAAATTCCATACTGGAAACTAAAGGGGTGCGGATGCTTCCCATTTTTTATTTCAACTGTACAAAAAGATAAATGTGTTGTTTTCTAAGTAAACAAATCATATCCTATCTTCAAGTTCTACAAATTTGATTATCATTACAGCTTCAATTTTTTTTAAAAAAGTTAAAGAATATACTTGGTCCCTAAATACTTGATTATTTAAATTTAATGTACGCGTAGGCGGTAAAGAAAATTTGAGTCATGGTGTATTTCTTAATTTAAAAATATAGATAAAACTTGTTTGAAGAGGAAATATAATGAATAAATTTATTACTTTATTGTGTGTCGGTCTATTGGCTTCATGTCATTCTTTATCAGCAACTCCAACCTAGACAGTTCCGGCATCGTCTTTATCTACAACCCCAGCAAATATTCAGTCAGACACGGATTTAAACAGTGATGTGGAATATGTAAAGCGAAAAATCCAAAAGGTGCAACACCGCTAACCATTTAAAATAAATGGTATGGTTTTAACTGATAAAACATGAAAAGATAAAATAATCCAATTTTCATATCATATTAGTGAAGAAGAGTTCACTATGAAAAATATTGATGTTGAGAAATTTGTCGAGAAATTTAAAACCGATATACTAGAACTTTGTAATCAGATTCATAGTCGACGTCTTAATTCGGCAGGATAAGGAATATTGTATCGTCTTGATTTAAGTCATGATATCGAAATTAAAGCGCCAATCAATGCTGAACATTGCCAACAACACTAAATTGACCTTTACTCGATCAATGAGGGCACTTTGCGCCCTCATTGATTAACCATTTACCGATTTTTAAGACGGGAAAAGGCTTCAGCCATGGCATTGTTGGCTAAATTAGGTTGGAGTGTTTTGTTACTACGCTGAGCCTTAACTTTCTGCCGATCTGAAGATGGCTTTGTTTCATCCTGTAAGCGCATAGTTAAGGCAATGCGACGCCGCGCAATATCAATCTCAACTACTTTGACTTTGACCACATCACCGGCTTTGACCACTTCTCTAGGATCGCTTACATAACGGTCAGCCATGGCTGAGACATGTACTAATCCGTCCTGATGTACTCCGATGTCGACAAACGCACCAAAGGCGGCCACGTTGCTGACTACACCTTCCAATTCCATTCCAGGCTGTAAATCTTTAATGTCTTCTACACCTTCAGCAAAAGTGGCGGTATGAAATTCACCGCGTGGATCTCGTCCGGGTTTCTCCAATTCAGCCAATATATCTAGAATAGTGGGCAAGCCAACATTGGTTTGAATGTAATCAGATGGATTCAAAGCTTTGATAGCTTGACGGTTACCAATCAATTCGGTTGCATGCAAATGAGCAGTAGCCAGCATCCGGCTGACCACAGGATAGCTTTCTGGATGCACTGCACTGGCATCCAAAGGCTCATCTCCACCTTGAATACGTAAAAATCCTGCTGCCTGTTCGAAGGTTTTTTCACCTAGTCGAGGAACCTTAAGCAATGTTTGCCGATTAGTAAAAGCACCGTGACTATCGCGATAGCTGACAATATTGTTGGCCAAAGTGGTATTTAAACCGGAGATACGGGCCAATAATGGTGCTGAAGCTGTATTTACATCCACACCCACAGCATTAACACAATCTTCTACCACCGCATCCAGACTTTTAGCCAATTGGGTTTGATTAACATCATGTTGGTATTGACCAACGCCAATTGATTTGGGGTCAATTTTGACCAGTTCCGCTAATGGATCTTGTAATCGGCGGGCAATCGAAACGGCGCCACGCAAACTAACATCCAGATCAGGAAATTCTTTTGCTGCCAATGCTGAGGCTGAATACACGGATGCTCCAGCCTCAGAAACCACAATTTTTTGCAGACCTTGTTGAGGAAGCGACCGGATTAATTCAGCCGCCAGCTTGTCCGTTTCCCTGCTTGCGGTTCCATTTCCAATGGCAATTAATTGCACCTGATGCCGAAGAACCAGTTGCGCCAGCACTGCTAGGGAACCCTGCCAATCATTGCGTGGCTGGTGTGGGTAGATGGTGGTTGTTTCCAGTAATTTACCTGTGTCATCGACCACGGCAACTTTCACGCCGGTGCGGATACCTGGGTCAAGACCTAATGTAGTTAGGCGTCCAGCTGGTGCAGCCAGCAATAGATCTTTCAGATTTTGGGCAAATACGCTGATGGCTGCCTGATCAGCTGCTTCCTTTAAGCGGGTTAAAGCTTCCAGTTCCAGTGATAAAAAGATTTTGGCCCGCCAGCTAAGGCGGACGGTATCGCGTAACCATCGATCGGCTGGTCGACCGAGATCAGCAATTGAGAACTGAGCAGCGATTAATTGTTCATAGGCACTTTGTTCGGTAATGGGTGTATCGTCTGCTTGATATTGCACATTGATCGCTAGAATCCCCTCATTGCGTCCACGTAGCATCGCCAGTACCCGATGGCTGGGGATAGAGTGTAATGATTCTACATGATCAAAATAATCTTTAAATTTTTCACCGGCACCTTCCTGTCCCGCTATAACAGTGGTATGAATTTGACCTTCACGCCACAGCTTGTCACGCAGCATTCCCATCAATTCGGCCTCTTCAGCAAATTTTTCCATTAAAATAGCACGAGCACCGTCCAGTGCGGCTTTTGCGTCACTAACATGTTCGGAAAGATATTCTGTTGCAACCACTTCAGGATTAAGCTCTGGTTGACTCAGTAAAGCCTCTGCTAAGGGTAGTAAACCATGTTCACGCGCAATTTGTGCTTTAGTTCGACGTTTCGGCTTATAGGGTAGATAGAGATCTTCCAACAGCGTTTTATTATCTGCCGCGTCGATTGCTTGTTTTAATTCTTCCGAGAGCTTACCTTGTTCTTCAATGCTAGATAATACCGTCTGTTTTCGATCCTGTAATTCGCGCAGATAGTGCAGGCGTTCCAATAATGTACGTAACTGAGTATCATCCAAACCACCCGTAACTTCTTTGCGATAACGGGCAATAAACGGCACTGTAGCGCCATCATCCAATAAATCAATCGCTGATTGCACACTTTTGGTCGGGACGTTCAATTCAGAAGCAATTTTCTCAGTAATGTTCATATCATTCAGAATGCGACAAAAAAGCAAGGATAGCGGGCTATGCTTGCTTTGTCACCTATTGTTATCAGAATATTCAAGTTAACCATTGCGACTATTCATCACTGTACCACCTTAGCCAGATGGTTATAAAATATCTGATCAAATAGTGCATTGATGCAACAACAATTAATTAATTAGCTACAGGGTAAGTGCCTGGAATCAAGATATCTTTATTAACCGTTTTAATATCAGTTTTACCAGCAAACGCCATAGAAATGTCCATCTCTTGATAAATAATTTCTAAAGCGCGCTTAACTCCTTCCTCACCAAAAGCCCCCAGTCCATACAAAAATGCACGGCCAATCATCGTACCTTTGGCGCCTAAAGCAATGGCTTTAAGAACATCCTGACCGGTATAAATGCCACTGTCCAGCCACACTTCTATATGGCTGCCAACCGCCGAAAGTATGTGAGGTAAGGTATGAATCGTAGATGGCGCACCATCGAGCTGGCGCCCCCCATGATTGGAGACAACAATTGCATCTGCACCTGCTTTTACCGCCATCTCTGCATCTTCCGCATCAAGGATGCCCTTGATAACCAGCTTTCCGTTCCAAAGATTTTTAATTTCGGCAATATCATCCCAGCTCAACTTAGGATCAAACTGTTCTGCTGTCCATGATGCAATGGATGTTGTATCCGCGACCCCGAGGTTATGTCCGACAATATTGCCAAAAGTACGACGTTGGGTATTAAGCATGGCTAAACACCATTCAGGTTTGGTAGCTAAATTCAACCAGTTACGCAAAGTTGGCTTGGGTGGAGTGGATAAACCATTTTTGATGTCTTTATGGCGTTGCCCCAATACCTGCAAATCTGCAGTCACCACCAATGCCGAACACTTGGCATCTTGTGCCCGTCGTATTAAATCGCGCATGAAAGCACGATCGCGCATGACATACAGTTGAAACCAGAAAGGGGCATTCGTATTGGCGGCGATATCTTCAATCGAACAGATAGACATCGTTGATAAAGTATATGGAACGCCAAACTGTTCCGCTGCCCGTGCAGCCAAAATTTCACCATCAGCATGCACCATGCCTGTCAGACCGGTTGGTGCCAGCGCCACGGGCATCTTTACCTGCTGTCCAACCATCGTTGTTTCCAAAGTTCGACCGGTCATATCAGTTAAAACCCGCTGCCGTAACTTAATAGGTTGAAAATCCTGACAGTTTGCATGGTAAGTCGATTCAGTCCAAGAGCCTGTATCAACATAGTCATAAAACATTTTTGGTAATTTTTGTTTGGCTACTTTACGCAGGTCTTCAATACAGGTCATTTTTTCTAGTTTATTTCGCATGCTGGTTTCCCATTTTTTAATTCTATGTATGCAAATTTCTCAACCATTAACATCTAATGATAGAGACCATTGGTTTATACTAATACAAAAACTTTAAACCTGGCTAATCAAAATCATGGTTATCAATAGCAGCAATAGCTACTTTTCAGTCTGAATTCATAATATACGCGACAATTGATAAATCATGGTCATAATTAGAAAGAGAATACACACCACGCCAACTAACATTACCCAAGGGCCCCAGCACTGACTACGACCACAAAAACCACCGGTTAATATGGCGCAGCATAAAGCCAGCAAGATTAATAGAATATTGAAATCCATTTATCTCTCCTATAACAACTCAAATAAACCACATTACGGTTTAAAATTATGGGTTATCAGAAATAAAATATTTAAGTGTATTCAATCATATAGGAAATATAACGAGTTTTATTAGCCAGAGCAATACCAGCTCCATAAACATAATATTAATATGGCATAAATTTAAAAGGATAAAATAAAACTGGTTCCTATCTCAAATAGGAACCAGTCATTTAACAAGATCAACAAAAATCAGTTAGTCAGACACAGCTGTTTATGGTCTGACAGACGGGAAATTAGTCTTTTTTGTCCTTAACTTCTTCGAATTCAGCATCGACTACATCGTCATTGCCCTTATTCTGAGGTTGTTCACCTTGATCTGCAGCAGATTGCTGACCTTCAGCTTGGGCTTGAGCGTACATCATTTCACCCAGTTTCTGGCTGGCTGAACCTAAGGCTTCAGTTTTAGCGTCAATGGCTGCTTTATCTTCTCCTTTAACGGCTTCTTCAGCTTCTTTGATTGCTGTTTCAATTTTATCTTTTTCCGCAGCATCTAGCTTATCGCCGTATTCAGTTAAAGATTTACGCACAGAATGAATCAATGCTTCAGCCTGATTGCGACTGGCAACCAGCTCAGTCAACTTACGGTCTTCGGCTGCATTGGCTTCAGCATCCTTAACCATGCGTTCAATTTCTTCCTCACTCAGACCAGAAGAAGCCTGAATAGTAATGTTAGCTTCTTTACCAGTACCTTTATCTTTAGCTGATACATGTAAAATACCGTTGGCGTCGATGTCAAAAGTGACTTCAACCTGTGGTACACCGCGAGGAGCAGGTGGAATATCACCTAAGTTAAACTGTCCTAAGCTCTTATTGGCCGAAGCACGCTCACGTTCACCTTGTAATACATGAATAGTTACAGCACTTTGATTGTCTTCTGCGGTAGAGAAAGTTTGAGTAGCTTTCGTTGGGATAGTGGTATTTTTATTGATGAGTTTAGTCATCACACCACCCATGGTTTCAATACCCAGTGACAATGGAGTAACGTCCAGCAGCAATACATCACTACGATCACCCGCCAGTACTGCACCTTGAATAGCTGCACCAACTGCAACAGCTTCGTCTGGATTCACATCACGACGAGGCTCTTTGCCAAAGAAATCCTTAACTGCTTCCTGTACTTTTGGCATACGGCTTTGACCGCCAACCAAAATCACATCATTAATATCATTAACGCTCAGACCGGCATCTTTAATGGCTGTACGGCATGGTTCAATAGAACGAGTAATCAAATCTTCTACCAAGCTTTCAAATTTCGCCCGCGTGATTTTCATCGCCAAATGTTTAGGACCAGTTGCATCCATAGTAATATATGGCAAATTGATTTCTGTTTGCTGACCACTTGAAAGTTCGATTTTGGCTTTTTCTGCCGCTTCTTTCAGGCGTTGCAGAGCCATAACATCATTTTTCAGATCAATACCCTGATCTTTTTTGAATTCATCAATAATATAATTGATCAGGCGTTGGTCAAAGTCTTCACCACCTAAGAAAGTATCACCATTAGTAGCCAATACTTCAAACTGTTTATCACCATCAACTTCCGCAATTTCAATAATGGAAATATCGAAAGTACCACCACCTAAGTCATAAACTGCAATCTTACGATCGCCTTTTTCGCCTTTGTCCATACCAAAAGCAAGCGCAGCAGCAGTCGGTTCATTAATAATACGTTTAACATCCAGACCTGCAATACGTCCCGCATCCTTAGTTGCCTGACGCTGACTATCATTAAAATAAGCCGGAACGGTAATCACCGCTTCAGTAACTGGTTCACCCAGATAATCTTCAGCTGCTTTTTTCATTTTACGCAATACTTCAGCTGAAACTTGCGGAGGAGACAGTTTTTCGCCGTGGGCTTCAACCCAAGCATCATTATTATTTGCCTTAACTATTTTAAAAGGCATCGATTCAATATCACGCTGAACTTCCGCATCATCAAACTTACGACCGATCAGGCGTTTAACCGCATAAATTGTATTCTTAGGATTGGTTACCGCCTGACGCTTAGCCGGTGCACCCACCAGAATTTCATTATCATCCAAATAGGCAACGATAGAAGGAGTAGTACGTGCACCTTCTGCGTTTTCAATTACCTTAGTCTGACCGCCTTCAGAAATGGCAACACAAGAGTTGGTGGTACCCAAGTCAATACCGATTACTTTTGCCATAATTTAAATCTCCTAAATAAAATTTGTACTTTAAACCTTGATATTTCAGGCTAAAAACGGACAGAGCGATCTGTCTCTACCCTCTATACAGTAACTAATGATTTCTAAATGGGTATGGGCAAAAGTATTTCAAGCGTTAACTTACAAAATTTATATTATAGCCCCATTTTTCCTGTCTAAACTGACAAAAATATATTTAACTCATTAAATTGATTAATATTAATATTCTTATGGATAATAATAGTAAAATAAGAGAGAGATTCATAGTATAATTATGAACGCTGAATGATGTTTATTTGTGCAAGATCGGGTCATGTCTGTGAAGTCATTCCCTTTCTTGTAATTTAAATTTTTTCTGGCTGTCCTAACAATAATCTTCATGATTCGGGAGTACATAATATGCCTCAAAAAATCGGGTTTAAACCCATACCCTCCGTCATTGCGCTAGCATTAGGCTTAATCATCTGGTTTGTTATTCCGGTACCACAAGGTGTTACGCCTCAGGCTTGGCATTTATTAGCTATGTTTGTCGGTGTTATCGCCGCAATTATTGGTAAAGCAATGCCTATTGGCGCATTATCCATTATCGCCATTATGCTGGTCGCTCTGACTGGCGTAACCAATGATAAACCAAGTAAAGCCATGGCAGATGCCTTGAGCAGTTTTGGCAGTCCTCTGATTTGGTTGATTGGTGTAGCCATCATGATTTCACGCGGTCTGCTGAAAACTGGACTGGGCGCGCGTGTGGGCTATATCTTCATTGGTCTGTGGGGAAAGCGAACCATTGGTGTAGCTTACAGCTTGGCATTGGTAGAACTTATACTGGCACCAATTACACCGAGTAATACTGCTCGTGGCGGTGGCATTATTCACCCGATCATGAAATCCATTGCATCCAGTTATGACTCTGATCCGGAAAAAGGAACAGAGAAGAAAATGGGGAAATTTCTGGCATTGGTTAACTATCATGCTAATCCAATTTCTTCAGCCATGTTCATTACCGCTACCGCACCTAATCCATTGGTTGTTGATCTGGTTGCCAAAGCAACTAACTCCAATATCCATATTTCATGGGGCACTTGGGCGTTAGCTATGTTATTACCGGGTCTGGTATCCATGGCCATTATGCCGTTGATCATTTACTGGCTGTATCCACCAGAACTCAAACAAACTCCGAATGCCGTAGCGTTTGCAAAAGAACGCTTGAAAGAGCAAGGACCAATGACGGCACATGAAAAAATCATGTTGGTGATCTTTGCCGTTCTGTTGCTATTATGGGCCGGCATCCCAGCCATGATTTTCGGACCATCACTAACTGTTGATCCAACCACAACAGCATTTATCGGACTGACATTGCTCTTGTTATCCGGGGTGTTGACTTGGGATGACATTTTGAAAGAAAAAAGCGCGTGGGACACCATCACTTGGTTCTCAGCACTGGTTATGATGGCCACATTCCTCAACAAGCTTGGACTGATCACCTGGTTCTCTGGAGTATTGGAAAATAGCATCGGTAGCCTGGGAATGGGTTGGATGGGTTCATGTTCATTGTTACTGTTGGCTTACTTATATGCTCATTATATGTTTGCCAGTACCACTGCCCACATTACTGCCATGTTTGCCGCATTCTATGCTGCTGGTCTTGCTCTTGGTGCTCCTCCAATGCTGTTTGCCTTACTGATGGCTTCTGCTTCTTGCATCATGATGACTTTAACCCATTATGCCACAGGGACTTCTCCGGTAATTTTCGGATCCGGTTATGTGACTTTGGGTGAATGGTGGAAAGCCGGCTTCATCATGAGTGTAGTTGAACTGCTGATCTTTGTTGTAATCGGTGGTGTATGGTGGAAAGTATTAGGCTACTATTAAACCATTAATAATTTCAACCTAAAACAGGCTGTCTTAACAGGCAGCCTGTTTTATTTATATTGATTGCTAACCATAACCAATATTCAAAAAAAACGCTTTTTTATTTCCGAAAAACAGTTATAATTATCGCCTTAATTAAGGGAGTAGTTACATAGATTTATCTGAAAATCTATGGTTGCGATCAACATATTTACAGTGTTCACTGTATGGTCGTAACGTCTAACCAAGTGGTGGATTAACGAGACTTAAGACAAGTTAAAGCTACTATGGCGGGCGCTTTATCATGTCTTCGTCTATCACCCGCCATTGGTAATGACATAATAATTATGAATGCGTTTTTCTCTTCCGTTCTTCCCATCGCACTTGCCGAAATCGGTGATAAAACCCAATTACTTACCTTGTTTCTGGCGACGCGCTTTGCCAGAAAATATGCCATCATTGGCGGGATGTTATGTGCTACTTTATTGAATCATCTCGTCTCCGCTTGGTTTGGCATCGAAGTAGCACGTTTTTTTACGCCACAATTGATGGGCTGGATAGTGGGTTGTAGTTTCCTCATTGTTGGACTATGGTTACTTAAACCTGATAAACAAGACGGTCTGGATACACGGTTTATGCGTTACGGTCCCTTTATGGCCACCTTAATATTATTTTTTCTGGCAGAAGTCGGAGACAAAACCCAAATTGCTACCATCTTATTGGCTGCTCAATACCAAAATCTAACTGCCATTGTTTTAGGTAGTACAGTAGGCTTATTGCTCGCCAATGTACCAGTAATATTCTTAGGTAACTGGCTGATGGCACGTCTGCCATTCAAAGGCATTCGCCTTGGTGCCTGTATCCTCTTTTGTCTACTAGGATTATTTACCTTATTTCAAACGTGGATGCATTAAACATTTTCGCAGCCATGCTTTCCGTATATCCTTAAAGAATTAATTCTTAGCTGAATAGGTTGGTAAAATCATGAGACAAAAAACGATTAACCGTTGTGACTGGGTGGGCAATACCGAGCTTGAACAGCATTATCATGACCATGAATGGGGAAAAGTTCAGAAAAACGGGCATAAATTATTTGAAAAGATATGCCTGGAAGGGCAGCAAGCCGGCTTATCGTGGCTGACTATATTGCAAAAACGTGAAGAGTATCGTCGCTGCTTCTTTCATTTTAATCCTGAAAAAATAGCGGCCATGACTTCCATCGAGCCCTTATTACAGAATTCTGGGCTAATACGCCATCCTGGTAAGCTTTCTGCCATCATCACCAATGCGCGTGCTTACCTGAAAATGGAAGAAAACGGAGAAAATTTTTCTCAATTTATCTGGTCATTTGTGGATAACCAACCCATTATAAATCACTACCCCAGCTTCAAAAGTATTCCCGCTCAAACAGTCATTAGCCAAAGCCTATCGCGCGAATTAAAAAAACGCGGATTTGTCTTCGTAGGTCCGGTTACCTGCTATGCATTCATGCAATCCATGGGATTAGTCAACGATCATATCATTAGCTGCTTTTGTCATTCCTAAATGATCATCCGCAAGCTGGTCTCATCACAAGCATCAGACTGTTTTTTTTAAATTAGTGCTAAGTGAATAGTTTGATTTCATTAATCCGGCGCATAATTAATCTCTACAAGAATAATGTTTCGCCTAAAAGTAGAGCAAATTTAAACTTAACGACAGTTTTTGAAATTTAACTGATAGATAAGATAGAACTGACTGCATCATTTTAAAAATAAAAGTTGGTCTTATCTTTACCCATTGCCCCTACGTACCTTGCCTTAAGCGCAGCAAAACTTATATTCTGAATAAATCCCACAGCTGAAAGATCATGTAGTTGCTCAAAATAAGAATTTGAAAGATTTGATCTTGGACTAAAAAATAGTAGAAAATAACCATTCCTAATTTATCATTCTCTACCATAGTGACCAGCATGATAAATGCATAGCAAGGGCTAAATTGTTATTATTGAAATTATAATGATTAGAATAATATAATAAAAAAATCAAAGCTAACAGACAGGTATAACCAAATTATGAGTTCATGCAAGGCAGAATTGTTTTAGATTATTAGCATCACAATCAAAATTTATCCAAACTAGGAACAATAACCCACGTTAGCACAATCATGAGAAGACAACTGTTCAACACCTGCAAAATAGGCTTTTTTTCGCTGCTTATCGGCCTCAGCAATTTTGCATGGGCAGAGGAAAAACCAGAAGAACAAGTTAAAAGTGAAGGCGCCAGCGAGCCAGAACAACTCATCTGGTATGCCTGCCCACTGCAAAATAACCATGTTAGCTATACTACCTCACCATTAGATGTTAACTGTCAGGTGGCCAAACATCCTCCTACAGATGCTAGCGATATAAAGGCAAGGTCTCTGGATAGGGTAAACATACCGCGGCTCGAGGAACTACAACGCCTATGGTACAGCGCAGAGTTTGGTCGAGATGGCGATCTGATGAAAGTTCCGCCGACACCTAAGCTTGGAGTTCATTTGCGGCAACAAGAAATTAATAAATATTTTGGCAAATATCCAAACAAAAATGTCGTTATTCCGGCAAAGATCATTGTGCCGCCTAAATTGACGCCAAAGCAATTAGTACAACGGGATATCAATAGTGAGCAACGTGCTTTAGCTATAGCGCAAAAACAATTGGATTTAGCCAAAAAACGTGGAGTAGCTGTCCAAATCCAGAAATGGCAACAAAATGTTAGTGATCGTCTCACAAACATTCGGGTATTAAAACAAGAATTAAGTCGTTACTAATAACTCAGCTTTTATTCCAATAATAAAACAAGACAATGTTTTGTCTTCAGAACAGGCCTTCGTCAAGCAGTAGCGTAGCAAGCTACTCATTATTTTTATAACAGTATCTATCTATCAACATCAAAATAAAAAAAACTGGAAGTAGGAGTATTTAATATTGAATAAATAAGCGTTTTAAAGATCTCAATATCTTAGAATATTCATAACAAATTTAAACATCGTTTATTTGGATATAAGCCTTTCATAAAATATAGCGTAAATGATTTAGTAATGATGTTAATTGCCAGAAGAGAGAAAAATTTTCTCCGATCTTCATTCTCATTTTGCCTGACATAAATTCTTGTATCATCCGTGTCATTGTTTTTGTGTGGGCACTTTTTTTAAAATAATTTGCTAGCGTTTTTTTGCAAAATCATTCATCCATAAAATAAATGCCAATTTAATATTTTATCAATAAGATCAAATCATATCGAGCGATAGCCATATGTCGAATCTTCAAAAGTTTTATCGCAACCTTGCCAGACGGGATTGACATGTATTCATCAAATTCATATTTTAGCAAGACATTGTATTGCTAAAATATTTATCCATTCGCGGTATTTTACGGAAAAATAGTATAGGTCATGGTCCTATATTGAACGATAAACTGAATAAGATAGTTTAACTTTTAATGACCCTTATTTATTGTTTTTGCAGAAGATGTCCCTTTTTCACTAGCTAAATCAGCTGTTCTTAATGGGAAATGAGGTAAATCTAATCCTTCCTCATTTTTCATTGAATGACGACCATATGGATGAGTTTATTTTTTTGATAAAGCAAAATTAAAAAAAATGGCAATATGCCAGTCTTTTAACAATCTCAAACAGCAATATTTGATATAAACTGTTCATTTAATTATTCATTCTGTATGCACTACATGGCTTCTTCGATGAGGAATTTAGAAGTGCCAAATAATCAGCATTCACTGTTGATTAATTTAACACTTTTTTCTCACGGATGAACATGGGTAACATCAGCTGCTACATGGTAGTTGAACGATAACTAATTATTTTCGCTTATAAACCGAACTCCAGACAGATGAGAAGCTAAAATAGCATCCTTTATCATCTGCAAAGCTTTAGGACGGGCAAAATTTCGTCTTGATGCCAAAACGATGCGCCTAGTTGGAGTGGGTTGTGCAAATGGAACAATACTAAAGAGTAAATGATCATTTTCAGTTAATGCCGTAGCCGGCATTACACTAATACCCAATCCGCTGGCTACCATATGGCGTATTGTGGTGATTGAACTACCTTGAATAGTGTTTGATAAACCCAAGATCTTTTGTCGAGAAGCCAAATCCTGACAGCTATCTAATACATTATCGCGCATGCAATTACCTTCAGTGAGTAACAAAACTCGTTCATCACTTAATTGCTGCGTTGTCACCTCATTATAATGTTCAAATTTATGTCCTTTAGGCACAATGACAAAAAAGGGTTCATCATACAAAGGTATCGTTTCTAGTCCAGCTTCATGATAGGGTTCTGCAACCACTATTGCATCCAGATCGCCGCGCTTCAACGAATCCGTGAGCACAGAAGTGTAATTTTCATCCAGTTGCAGGCACATTCCTGGAGCTTGATGACGTAATGACAAAATGAGCTTGGGCAATAAATACGGCGCAATCGTAAATATCAGTCCCAGTTTGAAAATACCTTCTAATTCATTTTTCTCCTTATTGGCCATTAGCTTAATTCGATCGGCTTCTTCCAACACTCGTTGAGCCTGATCCACGATCCGTTGCCCCGATTCTGTCGTAATAATTTCATTACTACTGCGATCAAATAAGGTTAGACCTAATTCCTCTTCCAATTTGCGGATCGCTATGGATAACGTTGGTTGGCTAACATAACAGCGTTGAGCGGCGCGCCCGAAATGCTTTTCCTGCGCCACCGCTACAATATAACGTAATTCCGTCAATGTCATTCACTGACCTTTTTTATTCCAGATTCTGGTAAAGTAATGTTTAGCGCCAGCACATCCATCCCATCTTTCTTTTCTTGAGAAATTTGGATATCTTTCAAAGAAACATGAACATATTTTGACAGCACTTGTAACAATTCTTTTTGCAAGGTCGGCAAATAGTCTGGCGTTTGCGTTGCGCGTTCCTGAGCAATAACAATTTGCAAACGGTCACGCGCTACCTGAGCCGATTGCTGTTTTTTCCCAAAAAGAAAATCCATTAAAGACATGGCTTAACCTCCAAACAAACGTTTGAGAAAGCCTTTTTTCTCCGTATCCACAAAGCGGATAGGTCGATCTTCACCCAAAAGACGAGCCACTACATCTTTATACGCTTCAGCCGCTACAGAATTTTCCTGCAAAATTACTGGCGTACCGGCATTAGAAGCCTGCAGGACATTTTGCGATTCAGGAATAACCCCAATTAAAGGAATCCGTAAAATATCCTGAATATCTTGAACGGACAACATTTCACCTTTTTCTACTCGTTCTGCGGAATAGCGAGTGATCAGCAAATGTTCTTTTACCGGCGTGTCGTTGGTTTCGGCACGGCGTGACTTACTGGATAAAATCCCTAAAATTCGATCAGAGTCACGTACACTAGAAATTTCAGGGTTAGTGGTAACAATTGCTTCATCGGCAAAATACAAAGCCATCAATGCGCCTTGTTCAATACCAGCTGGTGAATCGCACACAATAAACTCAAAACCCATTTCATTGGCTAGCGTATTCAAAACCTTTTCAACGCCTTCACGTGTCAATGCATCTTTATCGCGTGTTTGCGAAGCGGGTAAAACAAAAAGATTGTCGCAATGCTTATCTTTAATTAATGCTTGATTAAGTGTTGCTTCGTCCTGAATAACATTGATCAGATCATATACCACCCGACGTTCACAACCCATAATCAAATCCAGATTGCGTAAGCCAACATCAAAATCAATTACCGCAGTTTTGTGACCTGCCAATGCCAGTCCAGTTGAAATACTGGCACTGGTTGTGGTTTTACCCACACCACCCTTACCTGAGGTCACCACAATAATCTTTGCCACAATTCAATTCCTTTTGTGAAATTAATCAAATTTGTTACTAACTAAAACCCTAATCTAATTTCGACACATTTAATGCCCATGAATAGCACTTAATATCAAACGATCATCCTGTAAATAAGTTTGAACAGGCTGGCTATCTAAATGTGCAGGTAGTTGCTGATCAAAAATACGGTAAATCCCAGCAACCGAAACCAACTCAGCTTGCATAGACTGTGCAAAAATACGCGATTCCTTATTGCCCGCAGCTCCGGCAAGTGCCCGACCCCGTAACGGACCATAAACATGGATATTGCCGTCAGCAATGATTTCTGCACCTTCACTAACCAGCCCCATAACAATCAAGTCACCTTTTTCTGCATAGATCTGCTGTCCCGTTCGTACCGTCCGATTAATGATCAGAGTAGGCGATACAGAATTCACTTCTGGCGGCTTGGTTGGATTAGGAACAGGCTCTTCATTTTGCTCAGTTATCGCTTTTCCTGCTGCTTTCACCCAGGAATGTGCCTGTTCTTCGGGTAAAACTCCAAAGCCAATGCCAAATTCACTGGCCAAATGAGCCCAAGCTTCATCAGCATGACGAATAGCGACAATCCGCAGATTATAACGAGCAAATAGAGCAATTAGCTTGCCTAGATCCACCATGTCCGGATTGTTGAAACGATGCATGTCCAGTGTAAAAGGCATATTACGCAAATTACCAAAACGTTCCGTTCTTTGTTGTAACTCTTTGTTAATAACAGTTAAATTATCTGTTAGAAGCTGTAGCGACAGAACATCCAAACGTCCGGATTTAACATTAAAAGCAGCTTTCATTAGCATAATTGCCTAAAAAAATTTTGACTAAAAATATAAAAAATAAACCTAAGAGCCCAAGTGTACCGTGTTGATCATCTGGCTTCAATTACCATATAAGGAATAAACCAATAATTTGCATACTCAGACTAAAGCGGAAAAGATGAACACAGTACAGACCAGACAAATATTAGCTTCAAAACCTAAAAAATTACGTATAAATATCATTGGGGTAGGAAAAGTTGCGACGACAATGGCAGTATTGTGGCATCGAAGTAACCAAATTCATATCCAATCAGTTTGGAATCGTAGCATTTCTGCCAGTAGACAATTACAACATCTATTACCCCATATAGAAATAATCTCAGACCTAAACGACATGTCGCCGGCAGAGATAATTGTTTTTGGACTGCGTGATCAAATTCTCCCAATCATGGCTGAAAAAGTCAGTCGTATGCAGTGGATGACGCCCGATACAATACTTATACATTTCAGTGGAGCATTGGCAAGCAGCGTACTTATGCCTGATAAAAAAAAGGCATTAACTGGTTCTATGCACCCTGTCTTTGCCTTTTCCGATATTGATACAGCCATATCTACACTTCCGGGACATTTGTGTGCCATTGAAGCAGCCGAAGCGGTACAACCTGTATTACAAATACTGGCTCAAAGCGCTGGATTAGAAACCTTTATTGTCAGTAGCGAGCAAAAAGCACGTTACCATGCGGCACTTTCTGCCAGTGCTAATTTTTTAGTGACATTAAACCACTATGCGCGCAATATGCTGGAATCCATTTCCATTCCCAACAATCTGGCAGATCGACTCGTTAATCAATTAATGCTGCAAAACCTCAACCAATTGCAACAATTCTCACCGGCGGAAGCATTGACCGGCCCGATCAGTCGCGGAGACATGCATACCATCTCCAAGCATTGGCATTCTTTAACTACACAAGAGCAAAACCTGTACCAGGCCTTAGCCATTCAAACCTTAAAACTGACTACCCTAAGTCAAGCAGAACAGACCCAGATAAAAAAAATCATCAATTACAGTCAGGATGAAATTGCAAATGAATAAATGGCAAAAGAGATCAAAATAAAAACCAAATAGAAACAATGAAATTTGGAGAAAACTAAAAATAAAGCGGAGAAAGAGTTGACATAGAAACTGATGGGGCGTATAGTTCGCC
>CALYOS010000021.1 GCA_945267035.1 uncultured Neisseriaceae bacterium
TTTACGGGGATGTTGATGCAAAAACCGTAGACATGAGTGGGAATGCAGAAATTTACGGGGATGTTGATGCAAAAACCGTAGACATGAGTGGGAATGCAGAAATTTATGGATATATTGATGCAAAAACCGTAGACATAAGCGAGTTGGCTGTAATCCACAGAGATGTTGATGCCAAGGACATAGACATAAGCGGTTTGGCTGAAATCCGCGGAGATGTTGATGCCAAAGACATAAACATGAGCGAGGGGGCGCAAATACATGGAGATGTTGATGCCAAAACTTTAAACATGAGCGGGGATGCAGCAATTCACGGGGACGATGATGCCAAAACTTTAAACATGAGCGAGAATTAAATCTAGCCAGCATTAGCTGGCTTTTTTAATACGTTTTTAAACTGAAAGGAGATTTTCTATGATCTCAAAAATTGAAACTTTAGAAAATAAACTAAATTTTCCAGTCGCTCGCAGGAGTAGGAAAGCTGGTTATATTGTTGTTTTCAGTGATGAATGTACGGGCATGGTGGTAGATGCCAATGTTGGGCACATGTTTGAGGTGGGGTACTACGATATAGATTGGTGTAATTGCGAGGACGAGGAGATCTGGGAACCTGTCGAGCTGACCGTTACAGGCTGAGATTGGGTCATGAATAGATTAAATATCATGGCCACCATCGTGACCATGCTAATGTATTGCTCTCTAATCTACTCCCCGCCCCCGCCCCCGCAAGATGAAATAAATTATGCCGAAAAAATAAAGGCTCTCAAGGAGCGGGAGGCGGACTTTGAGGTAAAAAAAATAGCTGATGCATACGCGAAAATGACAGATATTGAGCGCATGCGGGGCGACGCCGAATTAATTTATCACTAAGTTTTATAACGTTAAGCCAGCATTGAGCTGGCATTTTTTTGGAGATTAAAAATGAACGAAAATCAAACTGAAAATAAGCGTGAGACTTTTGAAAAATATATTTATAACAAAATAATCACTGATTCCAGGATCAACTCTATTGAGCTTGAAGACTGCATTAATTACTTCTTAGTAGAAAGAAAAGAATCTAAATTGGAAAATAAATCCGTTGAAGTATTCGGCACATTTAAGATCATGTGCAAACTTTACGTATTAGTTTGGTATGAAGGTCCGTTCGATGAGGTTTGGTTTAGGACGCCGTATTTTGAAGAGATTTCGGATTAATCTATTAGCTTAATCCAGCGCAAACAACCTGCCAGCACGTAGCTGGCATTTTTTTGGAGCAAAAAAATGAATACACAATTGGCAACATTGACTGACAAGCTCGCGAAAACATTAGATTTGGGGAGCGGTCAAGGATTAATAGAGACCCTTAAAAAGACTGCGTTTAAAGGGGCGGTGACCGATGAGCAGATGGCTGCCCTGCTGATTGTTGCAAATCAATACAAATTGAATCCGTGGACTTCTGAAATATATGCATTCCCTTCGAACGGAGGTATTACGCCGGTGGTGGGAGTTGACGGATGGGCTCGGATCATTAATGAAAATCCTCAGTTCGACGGTATGGATTTTGAGCAAGATTCAGAAAGCTGTACCTGTCGCATCTACCGCAAAGACCGCGCACATCCGGTCAGTGTAACGGAATTTATGGAGGAATGCCGTCGGAATACACAACCTTGGAAATCGCACCCGAAACGTATGCTTAGACATAAAGCCATGATTCAAGCTGCGCGCTTGGCTTTTGGGTTTGCTGGCATCTTTGATGAAGATGAAGCCGAAAGAATCAAAAACGCCAAGGATGGAGTTAGTGAAGATGAGGCTAACCCATTTTCCGGCGATTTGCATAATCCTGAAAGACAAAATCTGATTTCAGAAGCTGAGAAAATCGCCCAGAAAGGTGATGTTGATCTTTTACGAGATCATTTTAAATCTCTATCAAAAGATCAGAGATCAATTATTGGGTCTGAAGAGATGGTACGCATTTCAAATATTGCCAAATGCGTCGAATTAAATACGGTCGATGTTGAAATAAAGGAGTCTTAAAATGGAACAACGAACCGACGAATGGTTTGCCGCTCGACTCGGCAAGGTCACAGCCAGCCGAGTTGGTGACATCATGGCCAAAACTAAGTCTGGCTATGGTGCTGCGCGAAAAAACTATATGGCTCAATTATTGTGCGAGCGGCTCACAGGGGTGCGTGAGGAAGTTTATATAAATGCTGCTATGCAACGAGGCACGGACTTAGAACCTAAAGCGCGCGCCACTTATATGCTATTAACAGGTGAATTAGTCGAAGAAGTGGGTTTTGTGAAGCACCCTATTATCTCAATGGCTGGAGCCTCACCAGATGGTTTAATAAATGATGACGGCTTGATTGAAATTAAATGCCCAAATACTGCTACACACCTTGAGTTTATACGAACTAAAAAACCCAAATCAGAATATATTTTACAAATGCAGTGGCAGATGGCTTGTACCGGGCGTTCGTGGTGTGATTTTGTTAGCTATGACGACCGGCTGCCTGAAAAGTTCGCTTTTCGTTCTCTAAGGTTAGAACGGGATGACGATCTCATAAAAGAGATTGAGGCTGAGGTGCAAAAATTTTTAGATGAGTTAAACGGAACGATTCAAATTCTTGAAGCCGCTTAGGAGAAGATTTTATGACTGTGAACAAAGTCATCTTGGTTGGTCGCTTGGGTCGTGACCCTGAAACACGATACATGCCCAGCGGCGATGCAGTAACCAATTTTTCCATTGCAACTGATGAGCAATGGCGTGATCGTAATGGTGAGCGTCAAACGCGCACGGAATGGCACAACATTACTCTTTTTGGCAAGCTCGGTGAAATTGCCAGCCAGTATCTACGTAAAGGTAATCAGGTATTTATTGAAGGTCGTATCCAAAGTCGCAAATATAACGGTAAAGATGGAATTGAGCGTATTGCGTACGACATTATCGGCAATGAAATGAAAATGCTGGGTAGTCGTAATGATGGGGGTAGCGCGGGTTATGATTCTCCCAATGGCGGGCATTTTGCGCCAAGCAATGCAAATCAGACAAATTATCAGCCAGCCCCTGCAACCACAAGTGTGCCACCCCCTCCTACTTCGCGCAGTCGTCCAGCTCAGGCTACGCCGGCGGATGATATAGATAATGATATTCCTTTTTAAGTTATATAACGGGTTAAGCCAGCAGAAAGCTGGCTTTTATGTTGGAGACAAACATGAATAATGAATTAATAACCACGGGCGTACAACGAATTAAAGCTACTTACGGCAACGATGAAATCGTATTTAGAATTGATTTTGATCACCCAGAAGCCAAAAAAACCATAAAGGAAATGGCAAGACATTGGGTTCATCACATTGCCGAAAATGCATCGTTTGAGGATTTATTAGAATCTTGGATACAAATAGCGAGCTTAAACAGCTACCGCATTTATTGTGATTCCCAGATCGGCGTTGGAGAATATTTATCAAGTACAGCAGGTTTCTGCCCGATGGATGGGAGTAAGGGAATTTCGATTTATCGCTGTTCTTTTTACGCGCCTGAACATCAAGATTTTAAAGTCAGCATGTACGACGAGGATTAAAAAAATGGCTTTAAGGCGTCATGTGGCCATTGCATTTGCTCTTGATGATTGGATTAATAAAGAGTTTGAACTAAAAACTCCAAATCTTTCTGATTTATCCTCTCTCACGCCCGCAGCAGCTGCACAAACATTAAGGTTAGAATGGGGCTTAGGTAATAAACCTATACCTAATCTTATTGCACTTTTGGAATCTAAAGGGATAAGAATTTTTTCTCTGCCTGAGTCAAAAGAAATAGATGCTTTTTGTGTATGGAACAATAACATTCCTTTTATATTTCTTAATAATCAAAAATCAGCTGAAAGAAGCAGATTTGATGCGGCTCAAGCCTTAGGGCGTCTTGTTCGTAATTTTACGCAAATAGGAAAAGACGCTAATACTTTTGCAGCGGCATTTTTGATGCCTGAACAGGCTTTACGCCAATTTCAAAGTTCTCAAATTAGTATTGAGTACCTTTTAAAGTTAAAGGAAATATTTGGTGTATCCATTACGGCCTTGGCAGCAAGGATGCATAGTTTAAATATGATTTCAGAGTGGGTATATTACAGAGTGTTATGGCCACAGTTTGCTAAACTCAGATACCTAACAAATGAACCAAGACCTATGCGAAAAGAAACATCCCAAGTTTGGGAAAAGTTATTCATCTTATTAGATGAAGATAACATATCAATAAAAGATATTGCCAATCAATTAGGTGTAAATCAAAATGAACTTTTAGATCTAACATTTAAATTAACAAAAAACTCCAGAAATCAACTTCGAGTTGTTAAATAGATTATAGCCCCCTTACCTGTCTTAAATACATTCCAGCCAGCCTAATGCGGGCTTTTTTGGGAGATTAAAAATGGCAATTGAAATAAACCTACCCCACCATCTCGAAGAAATTAAAGATGCCCTTGATCAGGGCGATAAAGCACTAGGGTATCTTAAGGCTTCAAATTGTATGTGCTATTTAGCCGGTATGAAAGAATTGGCAGAAGAATTGAAAAAAGATAGTCGTCTAGACCCCGGCCTAGACAAGGAGCTTGAAAGACTTATTGCACAGGTGATTGGTTTATCCATTAAGTTAATGGCGTTCGCACAAACAAAAAAAGTGCCCGAATAAAGTGTCTTAGCGGGCACTTTTTTGTTAAATACCGGCATTAGCCGGTTTTTTTATTATTGGAACAACAAGATGAAAGATAATGAATTTGATTTTTTAAATGCATTGATAAAAAAATACGGTTATAAGCCTGCAATTACATTAAAAGAAGCTATTGACGACTGGTTTCCGGATTTAAATTTTGAAACAGCTAAAAAGAAAGCCGCTAAGCAGCAGCTCCCATTCCCAGTATTTAAAATCCATTCATCAAATAAAGCACCTTATATGGTGCGGATTCTTGACCTAGCAAACACACTTAAACGGTCAAGTGATATCGCTGTTGAAGATTGGTCTTCAATGCACATTTAAATAACTTATTATGAATTTTTCATCGTTTTTTCAAACTCAAATTTTGAAATTTCCATAGCCTTTTCAAACTCCAAAATATTGGTACGTTTAGTAAGATTTACATAACGCTCCAAAGATGACCAGCTATTGTGTAATGTCACTTGCTGAATCTGAGGTATGTTTAAACCCTGCTCCGCCAATCGCGTTGCCCCCTCATGCCTCAAATCGTGAAAGCGAAGGTCATGAATAGCAAGTAAGCGGCAAGCTCTTCTAAAATAACTACCGATTGTTTTTGCGTTAAACGGAATTAATAAATCTGTATTTTCTGTGTAAATCCTTCTTTTATTTTCAGGTTTCATAAACTGATTAAAGACGGCAAATGCATTTTCTGTAACGTAAAACCTTTTATGATTACCAAGCGACCCTTTAGGTGATTTAATGTCTTCAACCAGCCAGTCCATCGATAATTGTTTAAAATTAATTAATTCCAACCTAGATATTTCTGCCTCGCGCCTACAAGTATAAATAGCAAACCACATGATTAAGTGCATAGGGATTGTGGTTTTAAAAGTCCTCCATTTAGAATAAAAAAAGTTATTTAATTTTTGGAGTTCTTCGGATGTAGGCAATCTATTTCTTTTTTTAGACTTGGCAATAATGCGAGATTTCTTAAGGCCGTCTATTGCCATTGTTAATTCGTTTTTATTTATATCGTAGCCCCACACAAAAATAGCGTGATTATATAAAGATGAAATGTGTTGCAGGTCATTTAAAGCTGTAGAGGCCTGAACTGGGGCAATTTCCCCTCTCCCTCGTCTTCGCAGCATGACATGTTCTGCAAAATCTTGTCTAGATAGTTTATTTATCTTTTTTTTGGCTATGGGGAATGTAGTTAAAAAACGTAATGCATATTTCGTAGTTCTTCCGAAATCTGTAGCCTCACTTAAAAACCTACATATAGCATCTTTTAAACTTGGATATTTAAAATCACCAATCTCGATTATTTTTGGATTCGCTTCTATTTCAATTTCACGTTTTTTGATCCACTCTGTCGCCAAGCTTTTTTTGCTGAATGTTTTGGATTCGCTGTAATTTATTTCGTCGGTTCGAATTCGAATTTGAGCACGGTACCTAACACGCCCATCCGCAGATACCCTTTTTGTTACAGTTCCCATCATTTACCTTAAAATTGACACCATAACTAATTATAGCATTTCTGGTGTCAATATGGTGGCATGTATATGCGAAAATATGCTAAAATCTTCCTTAATATGAAAGTTAATGAATAATGGAAAACGTAAATAAATCAATTGCAAATAAACAGGTTAATGATTCTATTAATAAAAGAACCTTATCTGTCGCCCCAATGCTGGACTGGACTGACAAGCATTACCGTTATATGGCCAGGTTGATTACGCGACATGCCTGGTTATATACAGAAATGATTAATGCTAATGCGATTGTGCATGGCGACAGAAAACGCTTACTGCAGTTTCTCCCTCAAGAGCAGCCGTTGGCTTTGCAGTTAGGCGGCAGTGAACCGACACTGTTGGCTCAAGCTGCCAAAATTGGAGCAAATTATGGTTACAATGAAATTAATTTAAACTGTGGCTGCCCTAGCCCACGTGTACAGCAAGGGGCTTTTGGTGCGTGTTTGATGCGCGAGGTAGCGCTGGTAGCAAAATGTTTAAATGCGATGCAAGAAGTGGTGGATATTCCAGTTACCATTAAACACCGTATTGGTCTGGACAAGGAAACTGATTATCAGCCATTGGCAGATTTTGTTGGTTACTTACGCGAACACACTGCCTGTCAAATTTTTATTGTTCATGCACGTAACGCCTGGCTCGAGGGTTTATCTCCCAAAGACAATCGTGAGGTTCCCCCGCTGCGTTATGATTATGTTTACCGTTTAAAACAGGAATTTCCAGATCTGGAAATTATTTTGAACGGTGGAGTCACCACCAATGAAGAGATTGCAAATCATCTTAACTATGTGGATGGAGTGATGGTAGGACGAGAAGCGTATCATCATCCGATGTTAATGCAGCAATGGGATGCATTATTTTATGGAGATAATCATCCTCTTGCTGATTATGATGAAATCGTGGCTAATCTTGTGGAATATGCACGAATGCAGTTGCAGCTGGATGAGACCTCTTTGCAGCACATGGCGCGCCATTATCTTGGTTTAATGCATGGTATGGCGGGTGCACGCCAATGGCGGCGCATGCTTTCTGATGCCAGTTTGTTAAAACAAAATGATGCTGCTCTGATTCAAGAAGCTTGGCAAGCTGTCAAAAGGCAGGTTACCTGCAGCTCAAGCGCAATTTAAGCTACAATAAAGAAATTTTAATCTGGACGTTATTTTATGCAGCAATATTTAGATTTAATGCAACATGTTCTTCAGCATGGGGTGGATAAGAGTGATCGGACAGGTACGGGGACGCGCTCGATATTCGGATATCAGATGCGTTTTGATTTGGCCAAGGGCTTTCCAGTTTTAACTACGAAGAAATTACATTTGCGCTCTATTATTTATGAATTGTTGTGGTTTCTACGTGGCGATACCAATATTCAATATTTGCATGAGCATAATGTATCGATCTGGGATGAGTGGGCCGATGCGAATGGTGATTTAGGACCAGTCTATGGCTATCAATGGCGTAGCTGGCCGGCTGCAGATGGTCGTCATATTGATCAAATTAGCCAGTTACTCACTCAGATTAAAAATAATCCAGATAGCCGGCGTTTGATTGTTTCGGCTTGGAATCCAGCATTGGTGGATGAAATGGCGCTCCCACCCTGTCACGCTTTATTTCAGTTTTATGTGGTTAATGGTAAGTTGTCCTGTCAATTGTATCAACGCAGTGCCGATATATTTTTAGGCGTGCCTTTCAATATCGCCAGTTATGCTTTATTGACGATGATGATTGCTCAGGTGTGCAATTTGCAATTGGGTGAATTTATTCACACGTTTGGCGATGCGCATTTATATAGCAATCATTTTGAGCAAGCTAAACTACAATTAACGCGTACACCAAAAAAATTGCCCATCATGCAGATTAACCCCGCAGTAACGGATCTTTTTGCATTTAAGTTTGAGGACTTTGAACTGGTGGGTTATGAACCTGATGCACATATCAAAGCACCGGTGGCCGTATAACTATGTCTAAGAAAATTACGTTAGTGGCCGCATTGGCAGACAATAACTGTATTGGCAAAGCCAATTCTATTCCCTGGTATGTTCCGGAAGATTTCGCGTTCTTTAAAAATTACACAATGGGTAAGCCGGTGGTAATGGGACGCAAAACATGGGATTCCTTACCTAGAAAACCACTACCTGGTAGACCTAATTATGTTGTGAGTCGTCAAGCTGATCTAGTATTGGATGGTGCTAAGTGCGTTAATAGTGTAGAAACGGCAATCCAAGAGCTTGCTGATAGTGACGAGATTATTATTATGGGTGGAGCACAAATTTATCTTCAGGCCCTGCCCTTGGCAACTGATCTACGCTTAACTCGGATTCATATTACCGTTGATGGGGATGCTTTTTTTCCAAATATTCAGGCTGATCAATGGCAACTGGTGGATCGATCGCATCATGTTAGCAGTAAAGATGCGACTCAATATGAGTTTGAACACTTTACCCGTATTTAATTGTCGCTGAATTGGTTAATGTAATATTTTATTAGCTGATTTAAACTACCCATAAAACTTAATCTGTAACGCTTTATAATATACGTAGTAGTATGATGCTAAAGCTTTGGTAAATATGGTGTTGAAACATCATGCCAATTTTAGTTTTATAAATAAAATTATGTAGATGCAGTTTGGTCTGAATAGGTTTTGACAGTTATACCTCAATCAGTCACAATAATTTGACACATCTTTATCTTAAATAAACAAATCAAAGGAATTTAAATATGAGTACGGTTACATTGAAAGGTAACACAGTTGAAGTAAAAGGTCAGTTTCCTCAAGCTGGCAGTACAGCACCTGATTTCACGCTGGTGAATGCTGAATTAAAAAATATTTCTTTAGCTGATTTTGCTGGTAAATGCAAAATTTTGAACATTTTTCCAAGTGTTGATACTGGCATATGTGCAACTTCAGTACGCCGGTTTAATGCTGAGGCATCGAATTTACAAGATACTGTGGTGTTGTGTATTTCTGCGGATCTACCCTTTGCACAAGCTCGTTTTTGCGGCGCAGAAGGTCTGAAAAATGTTCATACTCTATCTACATTTCGTAATCCGGAATTTAAGGATGATTATGGAGTGAATATTGCTTCCGGTCCGCTGGCAGGATTATGTGCCCGTGCGGTGGTGGTTTTAAATGAAAATAATCAGGTTTTACATAGTCAACTGGTGGCGGAAATCTCTTCCGAGCCAGATTATAACTTAGCATTGGCTGTTGTAAAATAATTCAAATCCTCATAGATGAAACCTGAATGGTAAGAAAAAGCTTACTTATTCAGGTTTTTTTTGAACTGTATAGATATACGATTAAACTAGTCGTAGTACGATTTTAAATCTTTTGCTACCCTCATTTTAACTATCAGTATGTAGAAGATCACTTATGCAATCTTTATATTTTTTCAAATAGATAGTTATAAATGGTTATCTTGCGGGCTTGTATTGTCTTTAATTAGTTAGGCGATTATTTATCACCCTATTCATTGTATAAATAAGCAAATTTCTTGAATTTAAATCTAATTTAATTAATTACCTTATGTTTTTTAATTTGACTTTTACTGTAATTTTTAACAAAACACGTTACCATCTCAAATAGAGGCTTTACATAAGGGCTGTACTTTACATAAGGGCTGTATTAGTCTCTCTTACTGTAACTATTTAATTCGATACTCTTAATGGAGCTCAAACCTTCATGTTCAAAAAGCCTGCCCCATATAGATTGACTAGAATAGCCAAGTTTTTTAAAAGATAAAATTATAACTTTACAATTTTTAATAACTTATGTTACTATAATTAATGTTATTAAAAATTTGTGAATATGTTTAGAAGGAGTAGTACTTATGGGATGGTTTTTAAACTGCATAACTTACGATTTCTTTAATTTTCGAGATCGAGCTAGCCGAGCAGAATATTGGTGGTTTACTGTGTGGTCTTTTTTGACTGCTTGCGCTTTAGGTATTGTTTCGATAATGTTAGATTTCAAAATCTCCGATGGGATGTTAACAGTTATAGGTGCTATTTGGGCTATACCTGAGTTAGCAGTTACTGTGCGTCGTTTACATGATTCAAGTAAATCTGGTTGGTGGGTTTTGTTATTATTCATTCCACCTTTAGGCATTATGATCTTTATATTTATGTTGCTTGATTCTACACCTGCAACCAATAAATACGGCCCCAACCCTAAAGGTGATTGGTGACTTGAGTTTTTTTGTTGCCATGGAAATTTATCAATGCTCTAATTAATTAATCTTATTTTGGGTTTGACATTTTAATTTGTTTCAATTGAATAATTGTATAAAGCTAGATTGATATTTATGTACTCTTTCTATGCTTGATAACGTATAAGTTAAAGACATTAAGTATGGATTTAATTATAAAATAAACCCCATCTTTTTTTGATGGGGTTTATTCTTATTATTTAATGATTGTCACCATGCAAACGTTATGCATGGAAATTTTAAGGCATTATTGAATTTTAGGTTTATCAACTATATCCAGAAAACGCCGTATTCATATATCTTTGCTTAAGTTGATAACTTAAGCTATGAAGCTCTTTACCATTTAAACACGCACTAGCTTAGCAATTTCAATTGAGATCATCTGTCTCTTTAATGAAAATAAAAGCCAATATTGTGATCAGTGAAGATGGTATAAGACTCTACCCTATTTTTAATATTATTGGTCCTGAATAAGTATTTGATTAATTTATTGATACTCACTCTCTATCTTGTAGATGACTATTAAATTTTGGTTGATATGAATTCAACTTAGATATTTGATCGACTTTTTTGGTAATGAGCTTTTAGGTTTGCCAATTGCCTAATTTCACCAAAATGTAAAGTGAACGTATTAGACAATATAGGATAATCTTGAGAATATGACTATAGACTAATATATGAAAATAAGGACTATTTGTATTAATATTAATAAGGCTGAATCCAGTATTTGGATTCAGCCTTTTTCTACAATTGGTTTATAGCTGATTACGCAGTTTTCTTACCAGTTGCAGAAGCAATAGCCAGATTTTCGTTGCGATTTAGGGCAACACTGGTTACGCCAGTTGGGAATACCAGATCAGAAAGGTGACGAATTTCGCCAGCGCTGATGGTGGCTACGTCCAGTTCTAATGCAGCTGGGATGTTTTTAGGTAATGCGTTTACTTCTACGCTAGTAGCCAACAAGGATACACGACCACTTTGCAATTTTTCAGCTGGAGAAATAGCGGCATTTACCAGGTGTAAAGGTACACGAATATTAACTGGTTTTTTAGCATCTACTGCTTGAAAGTCAATATGTTGAACTTGTTGTTTAAATGGGTGCATTTGGAAATCGCGAATGATAACTTTGTGCGCTTTACCATTTACAGTCAATTTGATGATGGCAGTATGGAATGATTCTTTTTCCAATGCATACCATAATGTACGATGATCAACTGTAATGGCAACTGGTTCAGTACCTTCACCATATAATACGGCAGGAACTTTACCTTCGCGACGCAGGCGGCGGCTCGCACCAGTGCCCTGTGCTTCACGGATTTCTGCTTTAATTTCGTATGACATATACTACTCCAAGGTTAATAATGCCGTCATCGGCCGCGACCAGCTTAAGACGGCTTGGTTGTTACGGGAGGAATAACGCTCCCGGTATGGCCACATCCTCATTAAAGAGGTATGACACGGATTCTTCGTTACTAATTCTGCGCACGGTTTCAGCTAAAAGTCCGGAAATACTGACTTGACGGATGCGATCACAGTTTCGTGCTTCTTCTGATAGAGGTATGGTATCGGTAACGACAATTTGATCAATATCGGAAGACGCAATACGTTCGATGGCTGCACCAGAGAAAACTGGATGGGTGGCATAAGCCAATACGCGTTCAGCACCACGCTCTTTCAGGGCAGAAGCTGCTTTACATAAGGTATTGGCAGTATCGATCATGTCATCAATAATCAGACAAGTTCTATTTTGAATTTCACCAATAATGTTCATTACTTCTGCTACATTGGCTTTCGGACGACGTTTGTCGATAATAGCCAGATCGGTACCCAATGTTTTGGCTACTGCACGGGCACGTACTACACCGCCAATGTCTGGACTGACTACGGTAAGGTTGTCAATACGCTGTTTTTCAATATCGTTAACCAAAATCGGGGTTGCATATATATTATCTACTGGAATATCAAAGAAACCTTGAATCTGGTCGGCATGTAGGTCTACGGTCAGTACACGATCAATACCTGCTGAATAAAGCATGTTGGCTACCAGTTTGGCAGAAATTGGTACACGCACTGAACGCGGACGACGGTCCTGCCGAGCATAGCCAAAATATGGAATGGCAGCGGTGATACGACCTGCTGAAGCTCGTTTAAGTGCATCAGCCATGGTCAGAATTTCCATTAGGTTATCGTTTGTTGGTGAACAAGTCGGTTGCACGATGAATACATCACGACCACGGACATTTTCCAGCAACTCAATTGCAATTTCACCATCGGAAAATTTGCCAACTGAGGCACGTCCCAGAGAGATATCCAAATGTCTGGCGACATTATCAGCTAATGCCGGATTGGCATTTCCAGTAAACACCATCAAACTATCGTATGCTGCCATTTCTTCTGTACCTGAATTTTGTTTAGATTTGGTGTAATTTGCGTGAGGTAGATTTAACATTTATCAAACGCTTTATGTTAGTCATGCAAGATGCTGCATAGAGCAGCAAATCTGGCATTATTACCACAATTACCGATTCGAAAAATCAGGGTTGCTAGTGCAATCCTGCCCGATTGTGTCAGCTTATGCCTTAGCGGTAATAGCAAACGTTTAGACCTACCTTTTAGCGCGATTACTATTCATTTGCAATAACCGGTTTGATACGGTTTAGGAAGGAGTATTAACTGCTGACAGTATTCCTAAACTGATTAAACCATTTAAGTAATGAAGTAAACGCCATCATTACTGTACGCGTTAGCCTAAGCAGGATAGTTTAAGATATAGGCTAACACTTTATCTTAAATATCCATTTGATTTCGCTTGCTGTTGAGATCAAGCCAATTTCAAACGGATTATATCACTTCTAATGCTAAATACTAAACATCAGAATTTAGACCAACTTGTTCTATCTTAACATTAAATAAGCGTGTAAGAACACTTACACGCTTATTTCACTGTGGCTGGGGAGGTAGGATTCGAACCTACGCATACCGGAATCAGAATCCGGGGTCTTAACCACTTGACGACTCCCCAAAAGGATTATTCAAGTGTGGCTGGGGAGGTAGGATTCGAACCTACGCATACTGGGATCAAAACCCAGTGTCTTAACCACTTGACGACTCCCCAATGTTAAACATGAGCAGTTGGCTGGGGAGGTAGGATTCGAACCTACGCATACTGGGATCAAAACCCAGTGTCTTAACCACTTGACGACTCCCCAACAACACAGATCAATCATAAAACGGATGCTTCGCTAAGGAAGCAACACAATATGCCTGATGTGCGCTAGAAACTTGGTTGTATACAGCTTGCGCTGCATTTTCACTATCAAAAGTCAGAAATACGCATGAACCAGAACCACTCATCATCGGCTTGCCAAATTCAGCCAATGTGTCCAAAGCATTTTTGACTTCAGGATATTCAGCAACGACAACACTTTGCATATCATTACGCCAGTACTGCCTCGCTTGAAAGTCTGGCATTATCCGTGGCGTTGAATTCCGTGTCAAGTCTTTATGTGCAAATATTTTCGGTGTACTGATATGCACTGGCGGTTTGATTATTACATACCATTGTTTTGGAATTTGAAATTCAGATAATTTTTCTCCGATACCCTGCACAAAAGCTGTTTGCCCAAATATAAAAAATGGAACATCTGCTCCTAGTTGCAAACCTATTTCGCATAAATCGGATCGTGTCAGGTTTAGCTGCCATAATCGATTCAGTGCCATCAGCATCAGGGCGGCATCCGAGCTTCCACCTCCCAATCCTGCTCCAACGGGAATATTTTTCTGCAGCCATATTTCTACACCTAGATTACGGCCAATATACTGGCGCAATATTTCAGCTGCCCGAACGGTTAGATCCTGTTCAGGCGGCACATCGCTCATCGGTGTATGCAGAAATATTTGCCCGTGATCATTTTTTTTCAGCCATAGTTGGTCATACAGACTGATCATGGTGAAAATGCTTTGCAACAGATGATAACCATCTGCACGTTGACCTATGATACGTAAATCAAGGTTAAGCTTAGCTGGCGCAAGAAAGCTTTGAGCATCAGCAGAAGGATGTGGCCAAGCCGGCGCAGCAGAGTGAATGACTTGCACAATTAGCTCTGTTTCTGACGAAGTTCACACTGGGGGGTATTTTCAGCCGTTGGAGAAAACTGGTCGAACACGAGTTTAATTTCAAACCGTTGATTATTTAGTTTAACGATTCGGGGATAATGGTTCTCTTTCAGTAAGTCGCGGTGTATTATCCATCCAGATTGTTGCAAACTTCCATCTGGAAGTATTTTATGGGGTTGATTTGTGATCCAGTATCCTTGCACCCATTGATTAAGGTGATCAAATGGTAAGGCAAATCCCAACAAATTTTGACTCAATTCTTCAACACTTGCGGCTGTGGTAATTTGTCCATGGTTATCTTCGGCGATCACTCCGTATTGATCTCGACATAGAACGCCAACGCTGTTACCCAATGGGGTGTTCACTTCAATGGTTTGCACTTGACTTAGACTTTGCCAGTTAAAGTTGGCATAAGATCCCTTCCCTTCATCGACCACAGCTAAGCGACCACTACTGTCGAATGCTTGGGTTTCGGTTGGCGTACCTGCTCTCCAATCAGCTTCAGTTGCTCTTTTCACTGCAGTGAGATGATTACACCCAGTCATAATTAATGTTGTCAGTCCTATAAGACCAATTTTTTGGCACCATTGCTGCATGTGTTTTCCATGTTGAATTAATTTAGCGGGCTTATTTTAAATAAGGTTTTACTCTTATTTTAATCATTAATTGGGGTTTTACATGTTGGCTTAATTTAAAATAACAAATTTTGACAGGAATGCTGGGTCTTTTATGAATACTTTATCCTATTGGTTATAGTGAAAAGTACTCTCTAAAATAGATTCCTGCCAATGTTTGAATTGTTTAAATTATGGCATGACAAATTCGTATTATGCCTTTATTTAATAAGGTCTTGCGGATTAACCCCAAATTTTTTCAATGTTTGCTCTAGGGTTTGTTTATCGTGCTCTTGGTCTTTGAGCCCTTCTGCCCAGATTTGTCGCGCTTCTTCGCGTCGATCTTGCTGCCATAATACCTCCCCTAAATGAGCAGCTGCTGTACTATGACGTGATTCATTAAAAGCCGAACGTAAAAAGGTTATAGCTTTAATCGGATTGCCATTTAAATAATATGCCCAACCCAAGCTATCTTTAATTTCTATGCTTCGGCTATCCAGCTCATAAGCATGTTGTAATATGCTTAATGCTTCCGCCCAATGTTTTTTTGGCATGCTTAATAAGGTATAACCCAGGTCATTCCATCCAAAAGCATCATCAGGTCTAAGTTGAATGTAGGTTCGATAATCTGGTATTGCTTTTTTATACTGATTCAGTTTGCCTGAATACGCTGTAGCACGCTGAAAGATAATAAGAGCAACTATACTATCATCTTCTCCATCTTTTTTTGCTTGAGCCAGCATATCATTTAGTTGTTGAATATATGCCTGAGCAGGCATGGTATTTTTATAGATTTCTGCACTCAGTGCGGTAAAATCATATTTATTAAATAAAACTAATGATTCAGATTTGTCGCTGACTTGGCGGAACCACTTTTCTGCAGCTGAATAATCACCCTTTTCCAAAGATACGAGGCTCATCACATATGCTTTATCTGTTTGAAATTTTTCAAGATGCACTTTGTCTAGCCATTCCAAAGACTCTGCAGTATCGCCACGCTTAACAAACCATAATCCTGCTAATAAGGCAGCGGTTTCTTTTTCCAGCTCTGAACCCGTCTGCATTAATTGATTAAGATCTCGAATAAATGTATCTTTGGCTACATCATTGGTATAGTCGTTAAAAATTTTATACAGTAATTTCTGATTATCAGATTGATTGTCAGTGTCTTGTTGTTGACTAATAGATAAGCTCTTTGGGTTGATTTTGTGCTGATGCAAGATTTGCATCAGTACGTACTGATCACTGTTTTTGTTATTCAACCCTGATGCCCATGTTTGACGAGCCAACTCTTTTTGACCTAATTGCCAATAAACTTCTCCCAGATGAGCAGCCACTTCACTTTCTGGCTGATGCTCGAATGCAAATTCTAAGAGCGGCAACGCTTTTTTGCTTTCTCCGTTAAGGTGATACGCCCAACCTAAGCTGTCATTCACCGCCGGCGATTCGTCGTCCATTGCATAAGCTTTTTCCAGTAGCTCTTGTGCTTCTTGCCAATGATTTTTGGGTAAACTTAATAAGGTATAACCTAGCGCATTGTATCCTTCAATTAGATCAGGTCGCAAAGCTCTGTAACGACGCAAATCCTGCACGGCTTTTTCAGGTTTATGCAGTTTATCTGCATACAGCAATCCACGTAGATACAATAAAGGTGGCAGGTTGATTTCACGTAATTTAGGACTGGATTGTTCCGCTATATTGATCTCTTTGGTCAATTGGATTTCATATTGTTTTGGAGTCAAAGATGAGCTGTTGATATAGGTTTTTAATCTAACCAAATCGCTGGTATCATAAAAAGTAGGCTCACCTGAGATTGTGGCAGCCAGATCAAGCCATTTTCTTGCTTGAGCCCAATTTTTAGCTTCACTTTCAATGGATGCTAGGAGTATAGCCTTATCAAATTTATAATAGCCATCTGTCACTTGAGTTAACCAGGTGCGTGAAGCAGCATAATTATGCTCATCAAAATATCGCATTGCCACCAGCATGGCAGCTTTACTGCGTTGATTCTCATTGCCCAGTTCTACTGCTTTGGTAGCATATTCAATGATGGTATCAGAGGGTTCTTGTTGACTGATAGCTAGATACATGGCCTGTATATAAAGATCGGCGCTTTTGCTTTTAGCCAGTAAGGGTTGCAGGGTAAGATAAGCTTCTTGAAGATTCTGATTTTTAATTTGTATTTCGATATAAAGACTTTGCCATCTTGAAGGCAAGTTATTTATTCCCACTTGTTGATAAAATTCATTTAAATACTGTGGTTGTTTGATATTGATGAGATTTAAGGTTAGCTGGGTGGGGGGTAAAATATCGTTGTCCAGCTCAGATAATCGTTTTAATGCATTGATTGTTTGTGCTTTATGATTGCCGGTCACTCCATATATGGCATCGACAATCATGGCTTCTGCCAGCTCTGGATGCTTGCTAGCCGTTTTATGGATGTGCTTATTGAGTTGATCTGAAGCATAAAGATTTTTTAAACGATATTGAGCAAGCAGCAAAAATAGACGCTTTAATTGATATTCGTTTGCTGAAGATAAAACACTATCGGTATATTTGATCAATTGCGGTTCATCATTTTTAGCTAGAGCCAATTCCCATAATAGTCGCTGTTTTGTTTGACTATCCTTTGGATCTATTTTTTGCAAAATTTGTGCTATTTCCTCAGCAGCGGCAATATTATTATCAGCCAGAGCGATTTCCATTGAACGCTGAGCCAGATTCGGGTCCTGAGTTCGGTTCAGAATTTTCAAATCTGTGGCTAAAGCTACCTCACTTTTACCCTGAATATTGATTAGTTCACTTGCCAATAAGGTGAATATATCGTTGGTTCGCTGTGCCAGTGATAAGTTGCGCTGGAGAGATGCTTGATCTTTGCTTGAACTATTCTCTTTAACCAGCTTTATCTTTGATTGAATTGGAGCTATGGTTTTTTTGACTTTTGCTTGGTTATCTGCATAAGCAGTACCGGCTACTAATAAGCTCAAAACAAGCGGGGTAAGGCGATGAATCCACTGAGGCATGAAACTTCTCCAGATTACTATTTAGTTGTGTATATCACTATTGTATGAACAAGCATTCGGTTATTTTCAGCTATTAATCAATAATGACTTTAAGGATTTGGGGTATTTTAAAGTATCTTTTCATTCTTGATAATCGTTTATTTAAGTATGATTAAGAATGTGATTAAGTAAATATGAAATAATTATAAATGCATTGATGCCTAAAATGCTAAAAAGGTGTTGAAATATTGTTTTCCAGGCAAAGAAATTGGGCTAGCATGCCCTTTAATTTGCTAAAACTAAGTGTTGGCTGGGTAGAAAAAAGATAAATAAAACCAATATGCTGATAAGATTAATGCGCAAAGGACAAATGGAAAATGCTGAAATTTTCTTAAAAACAACGGAAACTTATCAATATAATTTAAAAAAACTTGTTTGCTAACAATGACCATTTTGCAGAATCAGATGATGATTGTTTTAGCTGTTTTTGTCAAATTAGGGATTATTTTCCCGATATCACCTTTCTAAGCAAAAGGGGACAAAGAAAAGGTTTACCCATCGAGCATGGCGTGAGATATGGGCGGTGGTTTAGTCGCTTATCAATTACCCCTTGGCAAACATGCTGACCGAAAAGATCTGGTGCTTATTTTTGATGATAAAGATGAAAATATTGTTTCTACTGAAAACGGGAAGATTTTATAAGACCTGATTGCGCACATCTAGGATATAACAAGTGTCATAAAGTTATACGGTGGTTATTTTTAGAAAAAATTAATATGTTGATAATAATCATTGTAGTGTTGCGGCCATCAAATCAATTTTTTTGGTTTGCAGATTTTGCTTATCTGAATTTCGACTTAAACCGACCATTTATTCTAAATCTCCACAAGGTGGATCAACCTTTTCAAGATAAATGGTAGGGTTAAACCCACCACTATGCATTATTTTGACTGATTACCAAGCTTCTATTGCCCCACAAGCCCCAAGTGTGGACCCAAAATAGTTCTTTAAAGATGATTATGGTGTTTGGTCACCACAGATATATGCAGTTGCATTGCTTTCGGCTATATCGCCTCTGTCGGCTGCAGTACCCTAATCTTTATGCTTAAAGCACTTGATGCAAGTATAGTCACTCTAAAAAACGAATTAATTTAGCTTAATAAGGTTTGGATTTTGGTGTCAGATGTTTTGGTTTTACGGATTAAGTTTGCCTTATTTGCTAGTCAATCTCTTTTCTTAATAAATCATTTTTACTGACTTTAAGCGCAGCCGTGCAGCTTAGTTTTATCGAGACCCTGAGCAATAACAAAGTGATATTATTTGTTGATGTTGTATAATTCATGTTTTATCTGATATTGCTTACTGAGTTAGCATGCCTGAATTACCAGAAGTTGAAACCACTCGACGAGGAATCGAACCTTTTATTGTTAATCAACAAATCTGTCATGTTGAAGTACGTCAACCTAAACTACGTTGGCCTGTCAGGGCAGATTTGGCTGAGATACTTGAAGGAGAAGTGATTAGATCAGTACACCGTCGAGCCAAATATTTGTTAATAGATATGGCAGCTGGAACGTTGATTATGCATTTGGGTATGTCTGGTAGCGTACGGGTATTTACGCAATCGTGTATTCCTCAAGTGCAAAAACACGATCATTTGGATATTGAGTTTACCAATGGTTCCATTTTACGTTTTCACGATCCACGCCGTTTTGGCGCGGTGCTGTGGTTTGTTGGCGCGATTGAACAGCATCCGCTATTGTCTAAGCTTGGTCCTGAACCGCTAAGTGATGAGTTCAATGGTTCTTATTTGCTAAATACGCTTCATTCTCAGAAAAGAGCAATTAAGTTGGCCATCATGGATAATAAAACTGTAGTTGGGGTGGGAAATATCTATGCCAATGAAGCGCTATTTCGCAGCGGTATACTTCCTCATACTTCTGCAATGGATTTGAATGAGACTCAATATTTTGAGTTAACCATGAGGATTAAGGAAGTTTTACAGCAAGCTATTGCGGCCGGAGGCAGTACTTTACGGGATTTTGTCAATAGTGATGGTAAAAGTGGTTATTTTCAGCTTCAGCATGATGTGTACGGTCGCGCCAATGAGCCATGTCGTCATTGTGGTCAGTTGATTGAAAAAATAATACTGGGTCAACGCAGTAGTTTTTATTGTCCAATATGTCAAAAATAAATTATGAAATCTAAACAATATTCTTCTTTTGTTACTCGCTGTTGGCGACTTATTAATTTAATCTGCTGGTTAGTACATACTTTATGGCGGGTTAGATGGTTAAAAAACAAGCCACTTACACAACGTAATCAGGAATTGAGCGCTATTTCTGATGGTTTTCTTCGAGTACTGAATGTTCAAGTTAAGTTGAATAATGCTTTACCAGTTAATGCTTCAATGCCTTGGCTAACGGTAGCGAACCACGTTTCGATCATTGATATGTTTGTGATGATGAAATATATACCTGGTGGTTTTATTGCGACTAAAAACATCAGAAAATGGCCAGTTTTAGGTAATTTGATTGCCAATGTAGGTACGGTTTTTATCAACCGAAATTCTCGGCAGGATGTTGCTCCGGTCAGTCAAGCTATTGAAAAAGCACTGCGACAACATAAGAATGTTTTATTTTTCCCTGAGGCATATACATCATCAGGTATGAATGTTCTACCTTTCAAAGCTGCTTTATTCCAAGCTGCCATTGATGCTCATGTGCCGGTAGAATGTGTGGTACTGCGTTATTATGACGCTAAAAAACGCACCGATAAGGTGAGTTTTAGTGGTGAAATTAGTCTGTTGAAGAGCATTTGGCAGATTATTTCTATCCCACAAATTGTGGTTGAGGTTGATTTTTCGCCTTTATTAAATAGTGAAAAAACTTTGCAATTCGACCGTTACCAATTGAAAGATAAGGCAGAAGAATTTATTCGTGCCAAAGTATTGTCTGACAGCCCATTAATGGATCAGATACAGTAATCGATGAATCAATAGTGTTGGAATAAAGCTAGGGCGCCAGCCTTTGTTTGATCCATTGGTTATTTTGTAAGGTATATTGAATACGATCATGTAAGCGGCTTGGTCGTCCTTGCCAAAATTCAAAACGATCAGGAGTGAGTAAATAGCCTCCCCAGTGCGGTGGACGTGGTACATTAAGCAAATATTTCGCCGCAAATTTGGTTGCGCGCTTCATCAATTCAGCTTTACTTGGAATGACTTCGCTTTGCTGACTAGCCCAAGCCCCTATCCTACTGGTATAAGGACGTGAACGAAAATATTCATCCGAATCTGTGCTGTTTAATTGTTCAATTTTGCCTTCAATTCTCACTTGTCTTTCCAGTTCTGGCCAGAAAAAGGTTAAGGCACCAAATGGATGATGAGCCAATGAACGCCCTTTTCGACTGTGATAATTGCTAAAAAAGACTAATCCTTCGGCTGTGATTTCTTTTAATAAGACAATGCGAGAATTGGGTCGATTATCCTCGCCAATGGTGGCCAGATTCATTGCAGTCGGTTCATTAACTTTGGCATGTATGGCTGCAGACATCCACTGTTGAAATTGTTCTAACGGATTCTTGCTGCAATCTTCTTCATTCAGGGACTGATTAGTGTAGTCTTGACGAATATGGCGTAAATCCATTTTATTCATAGTGCATTCTAAAAAAATTGATTAATGTAAAGACAGTATCTTATATTGCCTGTGATTTTGCCGGTGTTATCGCCGTATAAATAGGCATTAAATCTGCGGATTGATCAGATGAGTATTTTCTGGTCTTGATTTGACTATCGTACCTGCTGACACAGTTTATCGCAAATACTTCTCTAAACGAAGGCTATAAATCTCATCTAGTTCAATTATCAGCCAACGGCATTCTATTAGAAAAATGGCTAGCTTTAGAGTTGAGCAGCTATAAAAGATTCACTGGTTTTTCTGAGATTGTTAATTTAAATCTTCTGAAAGTCCACACTGAAAAATGATCGAATTGTAGGAAAGCCATGATGTGGTAGACCATCCCCAACGCATAACCGTGTAAAATTGCATAATTTACACAACAGCTGAGCTTTGTCTAAATTGGCAAACTGGCACAAGTTAAATCGTTAAGGCAATGGCTGCAAAGCTTGGCCAAATATAAATTTGTAGAATCCTTTGAATACTTTTTGGGAAAGAGTTAGGCATTTGGACTACAAGGCTTGAAAAACTGTCGAGGCAGGTCAATGTAGTACTGGTATGACGATATCGCATATTGAAGCCGAAATAGCTTTGCTGGATAATAGGGATTTACATCCTGTTGATCAAAGCAGTATTGTCCAGCTCGGACCCGATGTGCATAAACAGGCTGCGGCAGGAACAAACAGTTTAAGTATAGCAAAGTAACTTAAGTTTATGAATTGGCATTAATTTTGTCATATCCCCTATTAGTAGAGATCGTGGCGATTGGGCGATAAACACCGATAGCTTATTATGGCTACAGATCAATTTCATTTAGTTGTGAAACACCTATTGGCGTCGATTTGACCTGAATTAGCCCTAAACTGCCTACTGTTTTTGTAGGCTTAGATCACCAATGTGCATCGAGACAGACATCTTAAATCTGAACTGACGGTTACGATCAATCAAATAGATGATTTCGACGACTTAAAATCGCAGTTCAGTATTTGGCCAGTAAGCCCAAACGTGACCACTACCATAAATTTTAAAATTAATGACTTTAGTAAATTATGATGAAACCTTCTTTAATCGATAAGTTAATCCATCTGACGCAACGTCAGGAAGAAGTCACTGCATTACTGGCTTCGCCAGATGTGACCAATAATATTGATGAATATCGCCGCCTGACACGAGAACATGCTGAGCTGACGCCGGTAGTAGATACCTATGCCAGATATGTACAAGCTGAAACAGATTTGGCTGCAGCAGAAGAAATGCTCAATGATCCAGAATTAAAAGATTATGCTAACGAAGAAATCACTGCTGCCCGTAATCTAATTCAACAACTTGATGAAGATTTACAAAAACTACTGCTTCCTAAAGATGAAGATGATGATAAAAATATTTTTATCGAAGTACGCGCAGGCACAGGCGGAGATGAAGCTGCTTTATTTGCCGGTGATCTGTTAAGGATGTATACGCGTTTTGCTGAACGGATGGGTTGGCAGGTTGAAATCGTATCCGCTAGTGAAAGTGATTTGGGTGGGTATAAGGAGGTAATTGCCCGCATTGCTGGCTTGGGAGCGTATAGTCAGCTTAAATTCGAATCTGGTGGTCATCGGGTACAACGGGTACCGACTACTGAAAGTCAAGGAAGGATTCACACCTCTGCCTGCACTGTCGCAATTATGCCTGAAGCAGATGAAATTGCTGAAGTTCAATTGAATCCCAATGATCTACGTATCGATACTTTCCGCGCTTCTGGTGCAGGTGGACAGCATATTAATAAAACCGATTCAGCTGTACGAATCACCCACATCCCAACTGGTATGGTCGTGGAATGCCAGGATGGTCGATCGCAACATGCCAATAAAGCTCAGGCTATGCGGGTATTGGCGGCAAGATTGTATGAACAGCAAAAACATGCTGCTCATGCTAAAGAGGCGGCAGAACGCAAAAGCTTGATCGGCAGCGGAGACCGAAGTGAACGTATTCGCACTTACAACTATCCACAAGGTCGGGTCACTGATCATCGTATCAATCTAACGCTACATAAACTTGATTTTATTATGGATGGCGATCTAGGTGAATTAACTCAAGCCTTAATTGCAGAACATCAGGCACAACAATTGGCAGAACTAAGCAACAGTCATTAATGGCTAACCAGACAAACTGGTCGGAAATGATCCGACCAGTTTGTCTATTCAAGTTGTTAATTTCGATTAGAATCCTGGTATATATCCATGCAGCATGGAGCCATAGAACAAAAACCAGATAGCTGCAATCGCCAGAACGATACCAGCAGCATTATATCCATTGATTTTTTCTTTAAATAATACACTGCCAACAATGGTTGCCAGAGTAATAACGCCTAAATTCATCCCAGCAAATACCAGTGATGGATTATTTTGCATCTGCTGATGAGCTTTAATGTAAAACAAAATATTGCCAAAATTTAGCCCGCCTAGAATCAGTCCGGCCAAAATGCTGGCGGCGTTCCAGCGGGTTTTACAGATGCAAAGATAAATAAAGATAAATATCGCAGCCAAGACAAACGCAACAAATAATGTCGGTGCAAATTCCTGACCCGATTTCGCCATTTGTTTGAATACAATATCTACGAGTCCGCAGCACAGCCAGACGCCAAACAGATACCCTATTCTTTTAAATGCATGATCAGCTTTACCCTTAGAGCCTCCATCTTTGTACAATAATCCGATTAGTGCCATTAACGCTAAAGCGATACCAATAATTTTATTGACGCTTAATTGTTCTTTGAAAATTAAGTATGAAGCCAAGATGGGTAAGAACAATGACAAACGCTGTGCGGCATCGGTTTTAATCATGCCAACTTGTTCAACGGCTTTTCCCAAAACGATAAACCCAGCCGGCAAACCTAATCCCAACGCCAAAAATAATACCCAATGTTGGGTTTGTATTTGCCAGTTTAATAGTTTAGGTTGTAAAAAAATCCAACTACATACAGCAGCTACTGGATAGTTGATGGCAATGGCCTGCGGGATATCTACACGATTTTTTCGCGCCAACTTCAATAAAACGGATACTGAAACACTACAAATAATACTTAGAACTAAAAAATACATATTAGCAACCCACTTAATTTAATCACTAAAAATCAAAATGATCCTGTGTCCACGGCATAGATACCGTGGGTTCAGCTTGTTGAATTTGCTGCTGTCTCATTTTACGTAGACGCAACCGACATAAAGAGAGAACATAACGCTTTTGCGCTGCATTCATGCGTAGCCACAGTAAGCGTTCATTTCGACTTCTAAGACACCCCTTACAATATCCCCGAAGATCACTTTCACACACTCCACGACAGGGATTTGGAATATCAAAAAATTCTAATTGCTCCACCCGTCTGCCCCTTTTCATAATCTAGCTGTTGCCAAGCAAACAGCCTTGATGTCTTTTTTCGCACTCATGACAAGATAATGGGATCATCAAAACTGATTCAATTTATTATCTGACATCTTTGTATTGGCCACTTTTGCACCAATTCTATTCACGCTATATAGCCTGATTTTGCTAAAAATTCCACAGAGCAGTATTAAAATGTTATAATTCAAGGTTAACTTTTCAACTAAATACCAAACAGTTTAGGGTATATTTTCCCATGAGTAAAAACATTCGTAATATCGCTATTATTGCACACGTCGACCATGGCAAAACCACTTTGGTGGATCAATTGCTGCGCCAGTCCGGTACCTTCCGAGCTAATCAGCAGGTAGATGAGCGCGTGATGGACAGCAATGATCTGGAAAAAGAACGTGGCATTACCATTCTGGCGAAAAATACCGCCATTGAATATGAAGGATATCACATTAACATTGTCGATACGCCCGGACACGCCGATTTTGGTGGAGAAGTTGAACGTGTATTAGGCATGGTTGATTGTGTATTACTGCTGGTTGATGCACAGGAAGGTCCGATGCCACAAACCCGTTTTGTGACTAAAAAAGCACTTGCCTTGGGCTTAAAACCGATTGTCGTGATCAACAAAATTGATAAACCTAGCGCACGTCCTAGCTGGGTTATTGATCAGACTTTTGAGCTATTTGACAAACTGGGTGCCACTGACGAACAACTAGACTTCCCAATTGTTTACGCTTCTGGATTGTCTGGTTTTGCCAAACTGGATGAAAATGACGATTCCAGTGATATGCGCCCGCTTTTCGAAACCATCTTGAAATATACGCCAGAACCAGCTGGTGATGCTGATCTGCCACTACAATTACAGATTTCTCAGCTTGATTATGACAATTATACTGGTCGGCTGGGTATTGGACGCATTTTAAATGGTCGCATCAAGCCTGGTCAGGTAGTGGCCATCATGAATGAAGATGAGCAGATCGGTCAGGGACGTATTAATCAATTATTGGGCTTTAAAGGTTTGGAACGTATTCCATTGGAAGAAGCAGAAGCTGGCGACATTGTGACTATCTCCGGCCTTGAAGACATCGGTATCGGTGTTACCATTGCCGACCGTGATGAGCCAAAAGGTTTGCCGATGCTTAGCGTGGATGAGCCTACCTTAACCATGGACTTCATGGTCAATACCAGTCCATTAGCCGGTACTGAAGGTAAATTTGTTACCAGCCGTCAAATTCGCGAACGTCTGCAGAAAGAATTATTGACTAACGTAGCCTTGCGCGTTGAAGATACTGCTGACGCTGATGTTTTCCGCGTATCTGGTCGTGGTGAGTTGCATCTAACGATTTTAATTGAAAATATGCGCCGTGAAGGCTACGAGCTTGCAGTAGGTAAACCAAGAGTGGTATTCCGCGAAATCGACGGCGTAAAATGCGAACCGTATGAAAATCTGACTGTCGATGTGGAAGACACAACTCAGGGCGCAGTTATGGAAGAGTTGGGTCGTCGCCGTGGAGAGCTTACCAATATGGAAAGTGATGGTAAGGGTCGCACTCGTCTTGAATATCGCATTCCTGCTCGCGGATTGATTGGATTTCAGGGTGAATTTATGACCATGACTCGTGGTCAAGGTTTGATGAGCCATGTATTCGACAACTATGCTCCAGTTAAAGCTGAAATCCCAGGACGTCGTAATGGTGTGTTGGTTTCGCAGGAACAAGGCGATGCTGTAGCTTACGCTTTATGGAATTTGGAAGATCGTGGTCGTATGTTCATTAATCCAGGTGAAAAAATTTACGAAGGGATGATTATCGGTATTCATAGTCGTGATAATGATCTTGTGGTTAATCCATTAAAAGGTAAAAAACTCACCAATGTCCGTGCTTCCGGAACCGATGAGGCTGTGCGCCTCACTCCGCCAGTATTAATGTCTCTGGAGGCAGCAGTCGAATTCATTGATGATGATGAACTGGTAGAAATTACCCCGCAAACGATTCGTTTACGCAAACGCTATCTGACTGAGCAGGAACGGCGCAAACATTTCAAAAAACTTGATTAAATTTAGTTTTAAGCTAACAGGTAGCTTAATTTAAGCTACCTGTTTGTTTGTAATATTGTTAATAATTTATCCTTTTATCATCGATTAACAAGCTTTGATCTTGGCTACGAGCATTTTTAACGATCAGCTTGCATCACAATTCCTCCAATCATCTATTACAATAATTTGGCATTTCTTACCCATTTTCTTCTTGTGTTGCACCCTGAAATCCCCATTCTTCTGATTCTAATATTTTGAAGGATTTAAGCTTTATGAATGCATTATTAGTTGCACTGGCTATCGTATTACTCTGTATCGGACTTTTAGGTACGATTATTCCTGCTTTACCAGGTCTTCCACTTATGTTTGGAGGCGCTTGGCTATTGGCTCTCAGCAGTAATTATCAAATTATGGGCGCACCGACATTAATCTCATTAGGCATACTAACCTTGTTTGGCTGTGTATTAGATTATCTGGCCGGCATGTTGGGAGCCAAACACAGCGGTGCCAGCAAACGCGCCATATGGGGTTCATTTATCGGTTCGATCATTGGCATGTTTTTCGCCTTGCCTGGCATGTTATTGGGACCGATTATTGGCGCAGCCGTTGGTGAATTTATTGCGCGTCGCAATCTTGTGGCAGCCGGAAAGGTTAGTCTGGGTACTGTAATCGGTTTGGTGATTGGCGTTGTCGCCAAAATTGGCTGTGCTTTTGCCATGCTCATTACCATAGCAGTAATGTACCTAATCGCTTTATTTTAAATGACCAAAATCGAATACATAGCTTTTAATTATTGTCCTTTTGAATAATATCCTATGCTTATCATTCTTGTGCAGACTTGTCTTATACCAGCTTGCCCATAAGTAAACCTTAAATTGAGATTAATTTACTGTACATTATGCCTTCTGAAACTGCTTTTCCATTACCACAAATCAAACAGACCGTTTGTTGGCCCAACTTAAGTGCTGGCAGCCTGACCCTATTATTGCGCCAGCATTTACCCACCAATCAAATCAAAATCATCCTGACTGCTGATACTGAACAAGCTATTCGCATGCAATCGGCATGGCAGTTTTTTGATCCCGCGGCAAGAGTGGTGTTTTTCCCCGATTGGGAAACACTTCCCTATGAACATTTTTCTCCTCATCAGGAATTGGTATCAGAACGGCTGAGTACTTTATGGCAGCTAAAAAATGGCTTGGTGGATGTCTTATTATTGCCCTTGGCAACTGCTATGCAGAAAATCGCCCCACCATCCTTTATTTTAGGTCGGACTTTCTGGCTTAAAACTGGGCAACAACTCGATGTCGATGCCTTAAAACATAGCTTGATTGAAGCGGGTTATAATCATGTTACCCATGTTGTGGCAACGGGTGAATTTGCCATGCGAGGAGGAATACTTGACCTATACCCGATGGGAAGTGAAACCCCTTTCCGCCTTGATCTGTTTGACAATGAAATAGACAGCATCAAAACATTCGATGTAGACAGTCAGCGCACCTTAACCAGCGTGCAAGAAATCCGTCTACTGCCGGCACATGAATTCCCAACAGACAGCGATGCGCAGAAAATTTTCCGTAGTCGCTTCCGTGAAGAAATCAATAGTGATCCACGGCAAGCTACCGTTTATCAAGCGGTATCTGAAGGTCAGTTTGGTGCGGGGGTGGAGTACTATTTACCCTTATTTTTTGAAGAAGATTGTGTCAGCATTTTTGATTATATTAGTCAGCAAGCAATATTGGTGTGCATTGGCGATATCCATGCCGAAGCGGCACGCTTGTGGCAAGATGTAAAACAACGTTACATATTGGCGCAAGGTGATCCAGCTTATCCACCATTACCGCCGCAATATCTCTTTTTAAGTGAAGATGAGTTTGGTGCATTGATTAAACCATTTGCCAGATTGATACCGCAAATCAGTTCAGACACTGAATATGCGCTACCCGCTATCGCGGTAGACCGACAAGCAGATGATCCTTTACACGCATTAAAAACCTTTCTACAGCAACAAGACGGGCGAACTTTGATCTGTGCAGAAAGTTTAGGTCGTCGAGAGACCATGCTGAACTTTATGCGTGAATACGGCTTACACCCAACAATTGTGCAAAATTGGGCCGACTTCCTCCATAGCTCTTCTACATTGTGTTTGACTACTGCACCATTAGCTGATGGCTTTCAGCTTCCGCAATCGCAATTAATCATCATTACTGAGGCAGATCTTTATCAGTATGTTGTACGCGGCCGACGTACCCGTCGTAAGCACAAGGCCGTTTCAGATGGCATGCTGCGTGATCTGGCAGAAATTAAAATTGGTGATCCCGTCGTCCATGAACAGCATGGTATAGGGCGTTATCAAGGGTTGGTCACCCTCGACTTAGGCGAAGGCATGTGTGAAATGATGCTTTTAGAATATGCCGAAGGTTCCCAGCTTTATGTTCCGGTATCTCAGCTACAACTTATTTCGCGTTATGCCGGCAATGCCCACGATAACGTTAGTCTACATAGACTGGGGCACGGAGCGTGGGATAAAGCGCGACATAAAGCAGCAGAAAAAGCACGTGACACTGCAGCGGAACTATTAAATTTGTACGCGCAACGAGAAGCACAACAAGGATATCAATTCTCCCTAAACGAAATGGACTACCAAGCCTTTGCTCAGGGCTTTGGCTACGAAGAAACAGAAGATCAAGCAGCAGCCATTGCAGCTACCCTGAAAGATTTATGTGCTGAAAAACCCATGGATAGGCTGATATGTGGTGATGTCGGCTTTGGTAAAACCGAAGTCGCGTTACGCGCAGCATTTGTAGCCGCAATGGCGGGCAAACAAGTTGTGGTTTTGGCACCTACAACGTTACTGGTAGAGCAACATGCTCAGAATTTCACTGATCGGTTTGCCGATTTCCCAGTCAAAGTAGCGCAACTTTCTCGTTTCAATAGCAGTAAACAGACCCAAAACGTACTGGCAGGACTGGCCGATGGCACCATCGATATCGTCATTGGCACTCATAAACTCGTGCAACCGGATGTGCATTTTAAAAACCTGGGTTTGGTTATTATCGACGAAGAACATCGTTTCGGTGTCCGTCAGAAAGAGCAATTAAAACGATTGCGCGCTAATGTCGACGTTTTAACCCTAACCGCCACCCCCATACCTCGCACCTTAAGTATGGCCTTAGAAGGTCTGCGCGATTTTTCATTAATAACCACTGCACCCAGCCGCCGGCTGGCAGTCAAAACTTTTGTTCGACCAGTAAGCGATGGTTTGATTCGTGAAGCGGTGATGCGCGAATTGAAGCGTGGCGGACAAGTTTTTTTCCTGCACAACGAAGTAGCCACTATTGCCAATACTTATGAAAAGCTAACAGAACTATTGCCAGAGGCTCGTATAGGCATTGCCCACGGACAGTTACGCGAACGTGAGCTGGAACAAGTGATGCGTGACTTTTTGCAACAGCGATACAACATTCTACTTTGTTCAACCATTATCGAAACAGGTATTGACATTCCCAATGCCAACACCATCATTATCGAACGAGCCGATAAATTTGGTTTAGCGCAGTTGCATCAATTACGTGGTCGCGTTGGACGTTCTCATCATCAGGCTTATGCGTATTTACTCATTCCTGAATCGACCACTAAAGATGCCCAAAAACGACTGGAAGCAATCGAAATTGCCGATGACCTCGGTGCCGGCTTTACATTGGCGATGCAAGATCTGGAAATTCGCGGAGCGGGTGAAATACTAGGTGAAGGACAATCGGGAGAAATGATACAGGTTGGTTTCACCCTCTATACTGAAATGCTTAAACAGGCAGTGCGGAATCTGAAAAAAGGACGAGAGCCCGATCTTGATGCGCCACTAGGCATTACCAGCGAAATTAAATTGCACAGCCCTGCTTTATTACCTGAAAGCTATTGTGCCGATATTCATGCTCGCTTAGTGTTATATAAACGTTTAGCCAGCTGCGAAACCGAAGCTCAAATCGATGAAATTCATGAAGAGCTGATTGATCGCTTTGGTCTACCAGAACCGGCTGTCTCAACCTTAATTGCCAGCCATCACCTACGCATTCAAGCTACAGCACTTGGTATTGATGCCATTGATGCCAGCAACGAAGCCATCATCTTCACATTTGGAAAGCATCATCAAATTAATCCGGCCACCATCGTCTCAATGATGCAAAGCGATAAAAATTATCGTCTTGTTGGTGCGGATAAATTACGCGTGACTATTGCTATTGAAGATGTTATGCAACGTGTGCAGGTTATCAAAAATATCATGAAACAACTAAGCGTTGAGTAATAGCAACAATATACTAAAACATGGTTAGACTCAATCTGAGCAGAAGTCATTCTGCTCAGAATTAGCCATGTATCACAATATTAATGTCTCTTAAAACCAATACTCTAGCTTAGATGCGTGCCTTATACTTTTAATCATTGTCAAAAATGCTAAACTACATGATTTGGCAGAGATTGCTTAGCATAAGCATCTAATGGGTTTAATCACCTAATCAACCAAACTGAAACAACTGTTGACCATATTGGCTTAACCACATTTTTGCCGGCTTAATTTCCGTTGTATACCTTGCCACCAAAGACCAGAATGCCGCACCGTGATTAGGATGTTGAATATGGCTTAACTCATGAATACAGATATAATCAATGACATGATCTGGTGCACCAATCAAGCGCCAATTCAAGCGAATACCCGTGCGACTACGACATACGCCCCAAAACGTTTTCGCCTGACTCAAGGCAACAGCTTTAGGCTCAAGTTGCATTATTCTAGACCAATGATGCAACCGTTCAATTAATACCGATTGAGCCTGCATCCTTAACCAATTAACCATTAATTCCCGTTGTTGGGCAGTAGACAAATTGGGCAAGGAAAATCCCTTAAGCGGATGCCAAACAATTTTATCACCTTGGCTAATAGCATAAGTATAGCTTTGTCCACGGAACCAAATCTTTTGTGGCATGTCTACTCTTGCTTGTTGTGCCTGCCAAGCCTGCTGCCAAAAATGCGAAAACTTCGCTTCATTAACCGTCAACCAATGCTGTAATTTAGCTAAGGTCACAGATGGTGGTGCACTGATTCTTACCTGACCTAGATGGTCTACCCGCAAAATAATATTCTTTTGCGCAGTGCGTCTAAGCTTAAGCTCAAACTGCCACCCATGACTGGTTGTATATTTTATTAAAGACATTTAATTACAATATGCTATAAACTACTAAGCTGAAATTTAAAACGAATATTGTGGCTTTAATCAATCATCACCTATGCCAAATTAAAGTAGATCATTTTGAAGGTGAATATAGAATTCGGTAATATTTTATTCAATTAGTGCAAATAGAGCCCTAAAGACAAGATTATTTCACTGCCCTTCTGAATTTTTGACACTGGGGATGAATACCTATTCACCCCCTATTACCATCTAATTAGGCTGGAAAATTAAACAAATCAAGATCAATTTCTATGAAATTGATTATTGTCATACATTTACCCGTATATCATATTTATTTTAATCAGGTGCCCAAACTATTTTTTTTCAGCCCGCCATCAGATTAATCCATCGATCAAAATGCCTTTGGATATTGCTTATAATCTGAATTGTTTTAGCCTATTAATTTAAGTTGAAAAATGCCAGCTATGCATTGGCGATCATAGCAAACCCAGTGATCAAGATCAGTCTGAATGGTAAAGAGGTGTTGGATTTTGTCGATTCTGTGGCGCAAACGGTCCTACACCCTGAATTTTTATTTGTTCATTTTCAATCCAGTTTTCACACAGTTTAATCAGTTCTTCCGGCGTCGGGGCGGCATCGTAAGCGATAACTTTACCGATCACCATTGTAACTTTGCCTGGATATTTTAAAAAGGAATCTTTTGGCCAAAATTCACCGCTATTCAAAGCTATTGGTAATAAATTCATATGCAGATTTTGCGCCAAACGTGCTGCACCTTTCTTATACAGACCACGATAGCCAGGCTTAATTCGTGTGCCCTCGGGAAATATACAGATAGATACTCCTTTAGCATGACAAATCTTGCCTTGACTAATAATCTGTTGATTGGCTAATCGAGGTTTGCTCCGATCAATGCCAATCGTGCCCCGCCATTTTAAAGCCCAGCCAAAAATAGGAATCCAAAATAATTCACGTTTAGCGACGAAAGTTAGGTTAGGAAAAAAAGTCAGCATCGCCAAGGTTTCCCAGCCTGATTGATGTTTACAGCAGACAATCACCGCTTCATCTGGAATATTTTCCTGACCAAAAGCCTCATATTTCAAGCCAATAATTTTATCTAGCATCAGAAAAAGCGTTTTACCCCATACCGTTGTAGACCATGTCACCCCGTTTGGAAAGGCCATAGAAATAATAACCACCCAAATCCATATCAAACAAAAAATGCACAAACAAAACCAATAAATCAAATTTCTTAACAACAGCATGTTAACTTTCCTTAGCCGCCTTTTCATCTTGCATGCGAAAGAATTGAGCAAAATCCAGAAGATCGTCGTATACCTGCGTATCTTCTGGTAATTCCTGCATTTTCAATGTTTCCTTACCTTTGCCTGTTAACACCAGAACTGGATGACCGCCAATGGCTTCAATTGCTAGCATATCGCGCAACCCATCACCAACCAGCCACGTGTTTTCAGCTTTCATATGCAATCTTTCCAGAATATCAATTAACAACCCCGCCTTCGGTTTGCGACAATCACATTTAGCATTCATCGTATGCGGGCAGAACCAGATTCCAGTCAACCGACCTCCAGCTTTTTGCACATGTTGATGCATCTTACTATGCACCTCATTGAGCTGCTGCATGGTTACGCGATTCAGACCAATTCCAGACATATTTTCTGCCACCACCACCGTATAACCACTTTGAGTCAAAAAAGCAATAGCATCCATACTCCCAGGCAAGGGTTTCCATTGATCTGGATCCGTCACAGGTTCCTGATTCATGACGTTAATTACCCCATCACGATCAAGAATAATCAATTTATTTTTTCCATTTAATGCCATTGCTTTATTCCTCAAATATCAGAGCGCAAGCTTTGACGCCACTCAAGCAAAGCGTGATCAAACACAGCATCTAATAAAACCTGCTTCGATGCACTGATTTCAACATGGTAAAAGCTGGGTAATTCTGGCGTATTTAATGCCTGAATATAGTCCTCCATAAAGCGACCATATCCCTCTTCCTCATCGTCATAATAAAACAAAGAAAAACGAAGCCCCTCTTCATTAAAGTCTCGATCTTCAAGACAGCCTGACATATGTTGCAACAAAAAATGGGCACCACTGATCTGCTGAGCTTTTAACGCATTTACATCGGTCGCTTCCAGCTCATTCCATTGTGGATTATGTAAATCACGGCGCACAATCCACGACCAGTAATAACCCATATGTGTTGCTGCATGTTCCAAGCCTAACGAAGAAGGATAATCCTCTTCCGTATGAAACACTACACTATCCAAAATCATATTAGGATAAATTCCTTACATTCTTAATAAAAAGGTTTGACTAGGTTATAGCAATAAAGCAAAGAATAACAGATAGTACGAAATTTTATAACATAAAATTATGTCCACATATTGAACTTGTACCATTGCATTTACATCGCTCATTTTCTTAGCAATAAGGTGACCAAATTTTATAATAAAAAAAGCAAATATAATTATAGACTTCTATAAACTTCTTATTTTAAAAAGTTTATTCATTTTTTTCCGTACTTAAAGCTTTATTAAAATTTCATAAATATCTTTACCATCACCTAAAAACATTAGATAAATGTGTCATTCTAATTGCTATATTTCCATTCCATAAAAATTTTGGAATAAATCATTTTTATCCTATGTGATTTTTTCAGATAACAAATTTTAAAAAAAAGGATAATTTCTACTTCTATTTTGGCATTATCAATGGTTTCAACATTTAGCTCTTTATAGTATAGATCATACATAAAATGGGGAAACTTGTTTCCCCATTTTGAAATGACCCAATTATTTATTTTTGTAGAAAAACAATGCAAAAATCCCCCATCTCCTATTTTAAAATAGAGGTTTTGTCTGCAATCCTACTGCCATTTTTTATCATTTTTCAAATAGAAATAGCGCAACTAAAACTTATTCATTTAATAAAGCAATGTCAGCTACCGCATTCATTTGACGAGACAGCAAAAACAATAAAGCTAAACGATTATATTTAATCGCTTCATCTTCAGCCATCACCATAACATCAGTAAAAAATGCATCCACTTTGGCTTTAATACCTGTCAATACAGTCAAAGCGTGTTGAAAATCCTGTTTAGCTAGCGCTGCCTGAATTTCTGGTGCTAATGCCTCTGTCGCCTGATAAAGAGCTTGCTCGGCAGGTTCATGCAATAATTCCGGGTTAACCGCAGGTAGAGATGAAAGATGGGCTTTCTTCAACAAATTGTGTACCCGTTTATTGGCGGCAGCCAAAGTATTTGCTTCAGGCAAAGATTTAAATGCACTGACCGCTTCCAATCGCGCCGTTAACTCGCCTAGATTTTCCACCTTTACGCCCATAACCGCTGCTACAACATCCTGAGCATAGGTATTTTGCAATAACACGGCCAATCGCGCGCGCATAAACTCTTCTACCCCAGCAACCGTATCATCTGCCAGTTGTCCTGTTGGGAAAGTATTCGCCGCAGCCTGCAATAATGGTGTTAAACGTAGATTATGCTGCATCAGCATACGCAAAATACCTAAAGCACTGCGCCGTAATGCGTAAGGATCCTTATCTCCTGTTGGTATCAGACCAATTCCCCAGATACCAATCAAAGTTTCCAGCTTATCAGCCAAGGCAACAACCGTACCGATAATATTATCTGGTAACTCATCTCCAGCAAATCGCGGCCAATAATGTTGTTCAATCGCTGTAGCTACTTCTGCGTTTTCACCATCATGCAAAGCATAATACTTACCCATTGTTCCCTGTAATTCAGGAAACTCACCAACCATATCCGTCAGCAAATCGGCTTTTGCCAAAAGAGCGGCTCGCTTAGCAAGGGCTACATCGGCTCCAAGCATTGGGGCAATGGTTGCGGATAATGCTGTAATACGTTCCACTCTTTCCGCCAGATTGCCAAGCTTATTGTGATAGACCACATCGGCAAGTTTTGGTAAACGACTGGCAAGTGTGGATTTTTGATCTTGTTTGAAAAAGAATTCAGCATCTGATAAACGTGCTCGCAACACCCGTTCATTACCTTCAATAATATGAATGGGATTGTCTGCCTGTAAATTTGAAACCAGCAAAAAACGATTAATTAGCTTACCGTTCGTATTTAACAAAGGAAAAAATTTCTGATTTTGTTGCATTGTCAAAATCAGACATTCCTGAGGAACCTGTAAAAAACGCTCATCAAATCCAGCTTGAAGTACTACCGGCCATTCCACCAATGCCGTGACTTCATCTAACAAACCATCAGCAAAAGCAACCTCGGCATCCAATTCACTGGCTGCTGTTTGCAAACCCTCCTCAATCCGCGCTTTACGCTCTGCAAAGCTGGCCACAACTTTGCCTTCGTTCAACAATTGTTGCGCATAATCTGCTGCCTGTTGAAAAACAATCTTTTCTTCACTGAGGAAGCGATGGCCTAAGGTCCAATTTTGACTGGTTAGCCCCAGAACACTTCCGGCTACCGTTTCAGAACCATGCATCATCACTAATCCATGAACTGGTCGTACAAAAGTAAAAGTACTGCTGCCCCAGTGCATTACCTTTGGAATGGGCAATTTTTTGATAGCTTGATTAAGAATTTCACTTAATAGAGCACTCAGGGGCTGACCTTCTTGAGTAAATTCATACGCAAACACCATTTGTTTGCCATCGTTAATTTGACTCAACTGCTCAATAGTGACCTGATTACTGCGAGCAAAACCCTGTAATGCCTTTGTTGGTTCGCCATCTTGCCAGCCAGCAGCAACACTCGGTCCTTTTTTGATTACATGTTGATCATCTTGCATGGATTTCACATCATGTACCAATACGGCTAATCTTCGCGGGGCTGCAAACACCTCATAGTCGACCACAGAACCAATTAACTGAGCCTTTTCTAACCCTTCTACCACGCCAGCGGCCAGACTTTCACCTAACTGATTCAGTGCTTTTGGCGGTAACTCTTCCGTACGTAGTTCAATTAACAAAGGAGCATTCATCTTACTTATTACTTTCGTTATCTATTATGCAGCCTGGAAAGCTGTCTGATTTTTTAACAAAGGAAAACCCAGACGTTCACGGCTATCCACGTATTTTTGTGCCACGGCACGACTTAAAGCTCGCACCCGACCGATATAGGTTGCTCGTTCAGTAACAGAAATGGCCCCGCGCGCATCGAGCAAATTAAAAGTATGACCGGCTTTTAAGACCAATTCATAAGCTGGTAAAGCCAGACTAGCATCATCAACTGCCAACAAACGCTTCGCTTCTGTCTCATAATGATTAAACTGTGCCAATAACCACTCAGCATTACTGTATTCAAAATTATAAGCCGACTGCTCTACTTCATTCTGATGATAGACATCACCATATGTGATCGTATTACCATCCAATGTCTTCGCCCAAACCAGATCATAGACATTCTCAACACCTTGTAAATACATAGCCAGACGCTCAATCCCATAGGTGATCTCACCTAGCACAGGTGAACAATCCAAACCACCCACCTGTTGAAAATAAGTAAATTGAGTCACTTCCATGCCGTTTAGCCACACTTCCCAACCCAAACCCCATGCGCCAAGCGTGGGATTTTCCCAGTCATCTTCCACAAACCGGATATCATGCTGGCGAGGATTGATACCCAATTGTTGCAAAGAATCCAAATATAATTGCTGAATATTGTCTGGTGCCGGTTTCAACGCAACCTGAAACTGATAATAATGCTGCAGACGATTCGGGTTCTCGCCGTAGCGCCCGTCCTTAGGGCGACGTGAAGGCTGTACATAAGCAGCAAACCATGGCTCAGGCCCCAACGCCCGTAAACAGGTTGCCGGATGACTCGTTCCCGCCCCGACTTCCATATCCAACGGCTGCAAAACCACACAACCATGTTTAGCCCAATAATTTTGTAAGGTAAATATAATTTCTTGAAAGGTTAGCATGCCGAAAATTTCTGAATGTCTGCAAAAAATCTATTTTACTGTGCTTATTGCTCGTTGAACAGCCAAGCAGCATGTGCTTATGGCTATTTTCATAAAAAGGCCCTAAAATGTTTAGCGATTCCAAGCGTATTGAAACCAGCGTAGCAACAAATATACATGATGAAATTAATTTGTCATTAAATTTAATCAGTCTACAAACTATTGATTATCCTCATTATCAAGCAATCCCATTGTATGGTTAAATGTAAGACTAGCTTGACCAATTCTCAGCAACACGCTAATTTTTTGTCTGCGCTTACCATGACATCGATCAGACTGATCCTCTCTTTCCTTTCACATTGACATTCTGCGTAAAACTCAATTCATTTCTAGCAAATTAAGATAAGCAATTTTAGAATAGCTATTCTAATAATCACAAAAAGAACTTAACTATGTATTATGGTGAACGATTTAATGCCGTATCACATCTCATCGGGCTCATAATGGCCATTACTGGCACTGTATTTTTACTTATTAAATCTGCGCATGATGGAGACGCGTATCGTATTGTCAGCTCTGCAATTTATGGTGCCTCTTTAATCTTTCTTTATGGCGTATCTACCCTATACCATTCTATTAGATCCCATCAAGCTAAACACATATTGCAAAAATTTGATCACTGTGCCATTTATCTACTGATAGCAGGAAGCTATACTCCTTTTACCCTAACTACACTCAATGGGGGTTGGGGCTGGTCATTATTTGGCGTGTCGTGGGGATTAGCCATATTCGGCATTGTGCAAGAACTCACTATAGGACGGCATAGCGAAAGGCGGCTATTGTCCATGATTTTGTACGTCATCATGGGCTGGTTAATCATCATTGCTATTTACCCCCTCATCCAACGCATGTCTGCCGCTGGACTGTTCTGGTTGGTTAGTGGCGGCTTAGCTTATAGCATTGGCATTTACTGGTTTATCAAAGACGAACAAATCCGGCACGGACATGGCATTTGGCATATATTTGTCCTACTAGGCAGTCTGGCTCAATTTATTTGTGTCTATGCCTATATCTAATTAAATTGTGCTTAGAATTAGCATTGGTTGTTAAAACCGATTCATGCTATTGTTATCATTTTTATTTTGTGTGTACCCTTTTGCCACAAAGTGATATTTATTTTGAATGGAGAACATGGTGAAGCAGCACCTGAAAATATTTTTAATTGGCTTATTGACCCTTACTCTGGCAGCCTGTGGTGGCGACAAAACAACCTCGACTGCATCTTCTGAAGCGATCGAAAAAAAAGAAATCATTATTGGCACCACAGTTGGCGATTTTGCTGATATGGTTTGCGATCAGATTAAACCGGCATTAGAAAAACAAGGTTATCAAGTAAAATTGTTAGAGTTTACCGATTATGTCCGCCCTAACATGGCTTTAGCCGATCATTCTATCGATATTAACATCTTCCAACATAAACCCTATCTAGATGATTTCGTGCAAGCACGTAATCTACCTTTGATGCCTATTTTTCAGGTTCCCACCGGACCTTTGGGTATCTATGCAGGCAAACTGGATAACTTAGATAAATTGACCGAAGGTTCCAGTATTTCTGTTCCTAATGATCCATCTAATCTTGCTCGTGGCTTGGTCATGCTGGATAAACTTGGCTGGATCAAATTAAAAGACAATATCAATCCTCTTAAAGCCTCTTTGGCTGATATTGCTGTTAACCCCAAAAACTTAAAACTAACACCATTAGAAGCAGCCCAACTGCCACGTTCACGCAATGATGTCGATTTTGCTGTGATCAATGGTAATTATGCCACCAGTTCAGGACTCAAATTTTCTTCTGCATTATTTCTGGAACCAGGTTATACCTATGTAAATTGGGCAGCAATTCGTACTGCCGATAAAGATGCCAAATGGGTTAAAGACATCACTGCTGCCTATAATTCAGAGGAATTTAAACAATACGCCTTTAAACGTTTTGCAGGGTATAAATATCCTGAGTCATGGGGTATTCAAACAGGTCAAGCCGCTTCAGCTGCAAAATAAGCTTAACTCATCGTGCAAAAGAAGTATTTTATCTTAGATAAAATACTTCTTTTTTCAATTGAAAATAGCCGTTTAACTACAAAATTTTCATTAAAACAGAGTTTAAGCTAGACTAATTCAAACTTAACTTCAGAGAAAAATGATTCAAGTTATGTTTGATTCTGCTTTGAGTCA
>CALYOS010000022.1 GCA_945267035.1 uncultured Neisseriaceae bacterium
GTGTTTATGTGCGTTATTTTATGCGTTTATAATATTTGGATTAACTCTCGCTATTTTGGCCGCAAATGGTGGACAATGATCACCATATCCTTATTAATTGATGATAAGACTGAAAAAACCTTTATACGATAGAGTTTTTTTATTGAGATTAAATTGATTATTAAAACTCGTGTAACTTTAAAGCCAATCTTTCCACTATTAGAAAAATATGCATTAATATGCAGACAAGATCATTGCATTTACAATAACTGATACCTGCCAAAAAAGGTGAGATTTACTACGATTATGCAACAAATCTTCGGGGTTCTTATGGTTATCTGCGGGGTAATAACTTGTTTTGGCCTAATCACCGCCATTATCGGGGTAGCAGCGATCATGGCAGCAGTGAAGTTGTTTCAATTAGGATCTTGTTTAAATCTGGCATGCAGAAGCTAATGTGGTGACAACATGATTTCTACTTTTGTGAAAATGCATGAATTGTGGAAATTCACATTAATCACCGTTATTCTGTTAATTGGTTATTGTTCAATTGTCTTTAGGTTGCCAATAATTATGACGCTCTATTTCCTGATAATATTAGCAAGTTCGTTACGTTGATAAGCAGATTAATATTTATTAATGATTATAAAAACACGATAAATTAAACGTTTTTTGACTACATAACCATTATCGGTGATAAAAGATATTGCTTTAGAGCATTTAGCGACAACAGAAGAGAGATGGTTTGATCAACTTAAAATATATCAATAAATAAAGATCTGATCATTGACTGGAAAGACGTCAGAGCGACAAGCATAGCCAATTACCAACCATTGATAACAACCTATCCTAATTACCTTTCTTGATAAATGAAACATTGTGTTATACTTTTTTAAGTTTAATGTATTCAACAGTATTTCATTTTTACAGATCTATATTATGGGCATGGTAAAAATGAAGTTAGAGGAAATGCTATGAAAAAATTGATAAGTTTATTAACCACGCTGATGTTGATTTTTGTTATTACTGCCTGTAATAAGGGTTCCACTCCAGAAGCAGTTGCAAAAGACTGGGTAGAAGCGATTTATTCAGGCAATGAAAAAACGGTAGTTTCATTAATTTATTTCGAAGAAGAGGAAAAAAAAGATAAAGAATTACAAAAAATATTTTCAGGTAAAATGAAAAAATTGGTTGAGCAAACGGCCAAGTTAGCCAAACAAAACGGCGGTATAAAAAAAATAGATGCTGAGAAAGCCAGGTTATCAAATGACAAACAATACGCAACTGTAAAAGTAAACGTGAGTTTTAACAATAGTCAGGAAATTGATAGCGCGGATATACAGTTAAAAAAGACCAAAAAAGGATGGATGATTTATCTGGATAAGTGAACAATATTGATGTGCATAGCGAAAAAATGACAAAATAAAGTTTTGATCAATAATTCATTTTATTGGTCAATGATAGAAAATTAACCAGGGTTTATTTATTACAAGCTGTAAAAGTGCAGTATTGAATAATCAAAAGTGCTGATATGAAAGATTTGCTTTTTGGTTAATTCAAGCAGGTATGACGATAGCTAGGTCAGATGCAGCAAAAAGGTGCGGTAGCGGAGTTTTTGGCTGCTGAAGCGAAATACTCGGATGATTACAAAACGCTAAAGCGGTTGTTACAGTGAAATTCACAGATTCCGCCAACGCAAGTATGCGCAATAGACGATCAATTCAATCTAACGGTACTGGAAAATCCATGACATATCAACTTGTCAAGACTTGCTCATTGCAAGTTTTTTATTATGCGTAAACGTTTTTTAGTCTTGTTGTTGATTTCCTCCATGCTGCTGACAGGCGTGATTGTTACTGTATATGATCGCCATCAGCATTCTCAAATCAATGCATTATTACATTTACCTAAACTTGAGATTGGCGATTGGGTTGTTAGAATGGGGACAGTTAATGACAGTCGCTGGATCAGTTATTTGGGTAAAAGTGAATATTCCCATATTGGTATGATAATTGCCACTGAGCCTAATGTTAAAGTTATCCATGCTACCACCAATGATGAAGAAGAATATTCTGATCAAGTGATTATCTCTGATTTGGATCACTTTCTCAGCCCCCAACTGGCAACTAAAGGCGCGATTATTCGTCCGTTGTTTCTAACTTCACAGCAAAAACAGCAAATTGCTAATTTACTCTTAACTCAACGTGGTAAGCCATTTATTTTAGCTAGTCGGGACAAAAGTCACTTGTACTGCACCACTTTATTATTTGATTCTATCAGGCAAATTGAACCTTCATTCGATCCTAAATGGACGCTTATAAACTATCCTATCTTTGAAGGCGAATACCTGTTTCCGCAATCATTTATCAATTATCCGAATACACAGGTTATTTATGCAATCAAGCATGGATAATTGCAATTGAACGTTGCAAATAAATACAGATTAATCTTACTGAACTAAACAATAACACCCGGTTGCAGCTTAGTTGACACATTTTAGTTAAGACTTAAAAAATTGGATTTTTTCTTTTCTATAATTTTCAATGAATTTTAATACTAAATAGGCGTAATTGATCATCTAGCATATTTTGTGAAGTTTAATTCGTCATATTATGCTTATTCGATAATTGAATAATCAGTATAAAATAAAGTAATCTAGTTAGACCAAAAGCAGAATATGCCTAAAGAAAAATACGTAGTTTATTGATGCAAAGATTGAAGCTGGTAATTAAGCCAAGAAATTCGAATTTGAGCTAATAATGGTCGATATCGACATAAATTATGCCTAAAGCGAGCAAAATTATTTAACCTAAGCGATTGGGTCATTTTTATTCGGAAAAAGTAATAAGCCTGGTTGAAATAATTTGACGATCCAAAATTTCTGAAGAATTGGTCTTCAAATAAATCAGTAAATATTGGCAATGATTAGCAAATGCAATCATGATCGTCTTAGTTGAGAAAAGGGGATAGATGTAAGATTTTTATCAGTATAGAAGCGAAAAGCTAACAATTCAATTATCTAATTAAGCCAGTAAATAGGGCACCATCAAAAATTCAGCTGTTGCAAAGTCATCTTATTAACATGGGTTACTAAACATACCAACCATGATGATTAAATTACCATGATCATGCATATATGCCATTAAAATATTATTATTTATGCTTAAGTACCGGCACGATTAATGACGTAGTCACGTAATTAATTGATTGCTATCATACAAATATTAAAGTAAATAAAATATATTTAACTAAAAATAACACATGTATTGTTAATTATGCTATTATTTTTTTATTATTATTTTAAATATTTGAAACTACGATGAAATCAAGTTTTACTCAGACTAAAATTAACGCCATACTTTTAACACTATTTGGTTCTTTTTCTGCTTATAGCATGGCAAGTGGCGTATGTTCAAATCCTTCAGGGTGTCGGATTGGCAGTGGATCAAATTTGCATGGAACAGTTTTGATTTCTGGTCAAAACTATAAAAACTCAGTTCCTAATGTCAACGATTTCTTAAGTGGAGATCATTATAGCGTTGTTTTTGATACCGATGCTTATGGTGAAACTGAACCAATTCAGTTAATTTTTGATAAAAACGCCAATATTGTTTTAGACTCTTCATTTTTAAACGATCCTGCCTATGGTGATAAAAGAGACCACTTCCATCTTACCGGTGTAAATATTGAATCAGATAGCAGTTCGGCAATTATCCCCAAGGGTGTTCAATTTACTTTAAAAGGATATCCAAAACAATTTAATAATATTGGAATGACGGCTGTAGACGTGACTGCTGGTTACGTTGATTCGCAAGCGGATATGAATATTGATTCAGCTAATTCTGTAGCATATGAGGTGTACAGTAGTACGGGTAAAATAGATGCACACGATTCCACAATTAATTTAGGTGCAGATGCATATACTTCTTTCGCGGGTAGGAGTGAAGAAGATGGTCAGTTGAATTTTAAGCGCATCAAAATAAAAGGTAGTGGACAGTGGAATATGGGGGTGTCAGTTTTTGATAAAGGTAATATTAATTTTATTGACAGTAGTATGAATTTTTCCAATCCTGAAAGTCTTGCATTTAATCTATCAAATGGTAGCAATGTTAATATTGAAAATAGCAGCATCGAAGCTGGTTATGGAATTTCTTTGCATACACGTCAATATACACCCAAGGAAAATAATTTTAATATTAAAAATAGTTCTTTTATGGCGAAAGATGCATTGCTAGGTATTAATGATCGTCGCTTATATTCAGAAGCAGATGAGGATGATGAAAAATTAGGAGATGAATCCATAGCTGCACAACAACCATTTACTTTAACGGCCGATCATTCAAAGTTGGCTGGACGAATTTTTATTGATTTGCGCCCATCGCCAAAAATAACTTTTAATCTTAAAAACGGATCCAGTTGGTTGATCACTGGCAATAGTGAAATGGATGAATTAAATATTCATGATTCAACGGTTTCATTTCGCCATGATGGTCATTCACGCGGTGTGAGTTCCAGAAGTAGCAATAATTTTAAAATATTGACAATTCACGGTGATCTCAACGGCAGTAATGGTGTATTCAATATGAATACAAATCTGGCTGATGGACAATCAGATCAGATCATTATTGAAGGACAGTTACATGGTCAGCATCAAATAAGTGTTGCTGATAGTCGTAAACGTCCGAAAACTGCCAATGGTCAGGTGACTTTAGTCGAGGTAAGAGGTGGAGGAGACGGTGCGTTTTCTATGATGCAAAATTATGTTGATGCCGGTCGCTATCGTTACTTTTTTCAACAAGATGGCAATCAATGGATTTTGAATAATGTTAATGGTGCATTAGCAACCGGAGGTGGTCAGCATGGTTCATATTATGAAATCAGTGATTATGCCAACTCTCTAATTGGCATGCGTCAGGCAGCCAATCAGTTTGTCTATCAATTACAGCAGCCACTCAATACGCGGTTCAATAATTTGAAAGATCATGCACGTACCAATAATTTGTGGTTGGACAGTAATTATGCCAATAATCATTTTGACAGTACACAGACCAGTTATGATTTGATGACCTCTGGATTCAAGCAAAAATCTTATAGTCTGCAATTGGGTTATGATCATATTTTACCTATTGGTAATGAAAATAATCAGCTTTATTTGGGTGCTTTTGTTGGTCGTGGTCATTCAAGTGTTGATTTTAACGGTGACTATAAAGACGGCAACATTAAGGTTTGGACGACTGGTATTTACGCTGGGTGGCAAAACATCAACGGTTGGTTTGGTGACGGATCTTATCGTTATAGTCATTTCAAAACTTCAGCGAATAAAATGGATGATACAAGCTGGAATGCACATAGTTTAGATGTGTTATTTGGTCGGGATATTCGCTTGGCCGATCAATGGGTGGTGACACCTAAGCTTGGTCTGACAGTCGGTCGTTTATCTGGGGATCAATATACGGAATCTACTCATTTTTATCGTAGTCAACTTGGCGGATCGATTAAAACCTCTGTTAATGTAAAACAAGTGAGTTTTACTCCATATGTTGGTGCCTATTGGTTGCATGATAAAAATAGCTTAGGCAATGTTATTGTTGATGATGAATATTTGTCTATTAAGGGTGCGGGAAGTTCAGGTTTGTTTGAAGCTGGAGTCGGTGTGGATTTTGATCGCAATAATCATGCGGATTTCAAACTCAATTATGCAAACGGACAAAAAACGGAACAAAAATTCGGCGCCAGTCTGAATTACCGCTATTCATGGTAAAGGTGATACAAATAATGGAAAAACGCCGCTTAAAAGCGGCGTTTTCTTTATAGCGTTTGGTAAATTTCTAAATCTGGACGTTGCTGTAAAACTGCCCGTATAGGCATATCGTTGCTATCGTTTCCATCTAAAGCTTGTTGAAAAACTTGATTTTGTTTTGCACCGGATAATTGTAAATACAAGTGTTGGCTAGCTACGATGACTGGTAATGTCAATGAAATGCGATCGTGTGGTGCTGTAAGTGGTTTCATGTCTATAACCAGTTGGTTTGAATGCATATCTAACCCTTTGGCAAGATTAGCAGCATGCGGAAAAAGGGAAGCAGTGTGTCCATCGTTGCCCATGCCTAAGACCAGAACATCTATGGGCAGAGGGAGCTGTTGTTTCAGGCGTTGCCCAATTTCATCAACGCCGTCATAAGGATTTTCCGCTTCAGTAGTCATGCTGATAAAATGGGCTGATTTAGCCTGATTTTGCAGTAAATGTGTATGTATCAGTCTTTCATTGCTGTCTTCATGATGCCGATCAACCCAACGTTCATCAACCAATGTGATGTAGACTTGGCTCCAGGGTAATTGGGTATGACTTAGGATTTGAAATAGTTCAATGGTAATGGGGCCACCGGAAAGGGCAAGAGAAGCTTTACCACGCAGGTTGATGGCTTGCTGTAGATCTTCTCTAATGGCATTGGCCAAGGCTGAATTCATGGCGGTGTCGGTGTCATATTGATGAAGTTGATACATAGGCATCTCCTGTAGTTTGAGTTTGTCAGTTATGTTTGCTATATGGAAAAAAAATCAATTGTTTAGATGAAATCATTATTTGCGCAATTGTGGTTAATGAGCTGATTTATATAGATAAATTATGTTAAATCAATTTGTTGATATTCATATTTATAAGCTTAATAAAATTTTGATTTGCTTCGCCGTCATTGACGGATATGCGCCGAAAATGAAAATAGGGTTTTGAAATGGGCGCGATTTGCTCAGGCATTGATTGAGTCGGTGATGGTTATCAATATCAGCCTACTGATTGATTAAACCTATGTAGGTTAATTTATCGCTGGTCAGGATATGCTGTTTGCAATGGCTTGATGTGATGTTGGCAACTAAAAATTAGGCTCTAGGTAAGGGATAAATAGGCCATGAGTGGTGTAAATTACCCGTTTTGTTAGATTGTAGTGCAAGAAATGTGACAAAATCAGTTTTTTTATGTATGACACTGTATAGTGATGATAATCATTAAAAGATAAATGGGTGTTTTAGGTGTCAAAATGGCTGTTTTAGCTTAGAATAGACGGCTATTTTTGATTTCCAAAACTGGCATAATGTGCACATTGTGATTAGTTAAAGCGATCTGGTAACAACGGTTATCAGGTATGGTATAGGGATGCATATGAGTGAACAGCAAAATACGCCGGCAGCAGCCGAGCAGACAGAACAATTAGATGAAAATCAGATTATGGCACATCGTCGAGAAAAGCTGACAGCCATTCGTGCGAAAGGCATTGCTTTTTCAAATGATTTTAAACGTGATGCCTTTGCAAGTGATTTACACCAACAGTTTGAGCAGTTCGATAAGGATGCTTTAGCTGAAAAAGCCATACCTGTGAAGGTGGCTGGGCGGATTATGCTGAAGCGGCATATGGGTAAGGCTAGTTTTGCGACGATTCAAGATATGACCGGGCGCATCCAGTTGTATATCAATAATCAGGGTGTGGGTGAAGTTTTGCATGATGAATTCAAGCACTGGGATTTAGGCGATATTGTCGGTGCTGAAGGTGAGTTGATGAAAACCAATCATGGTGAATTGACCGTTCGAGTATCTGCATTACGTTTGCTGACTAAGTCTTTGCGTCCATTACCGGATAAATTTCATGGATTGGCCGATCAGGAACTCAAATATCGTCAACGTTATGTTGATCTGATTACGAATGAGCAGTCTCGTAAAACGTTTATTCAGCGTAGTCAGATTATTCAGGCAATTCGCAATGTGATGGTGGATGAACGTTATCTTGAAGTCGAAACACCAATGATGCATCCTATCCCTGGCGGAGCAACGGCAAAACCGTTTATCACCCATCATAATTCGCTTGATATGGATCTTTATTTGCGGGTAGCTCCAGAATTGTATTTAAAACGTTTGGTTGTGGGTGGTTTGGAACGGGTATTTGAGATCAATCGCAATTTCCGTAATGAAGGCATGAGTACGCGCCATAATCCTGAATTTACTATGATGGAATTTTATGAGGCTTATGCTAACTATCAGCGCATGATGGAGATGACGGAAAAGGTTATCCGTGCTGCGGCGATTGCTGCTACAGGTAGTGCAGTGGTTATGTACAATGGTAAGGAAGTGGATCTGAGTAAGCCTTTTGCTCGCATGACCATTGTAGAAGCTATACGCCATTTTAATCCGCATTATACTGAGGAACAATTGGGTGATGAAGCTTGGTTGCAAGCTGAAATCAAAAAATTGGGTGGCAGTATACCGATGGCACAGGGGCTAGGAAGTTTGCAGCTGGCTTTGTTTGAAGAATGTGCAGAAGGTCAGTTATGGCAACCTACCTTTATTGTCGACTATCCGGTAGAAGTTTCTCCATTAGCGCGGGGTTCGGACACTAAACCAGGTTTAACTGAAAGATTTGAGCTGTTTGTGGTTGGTCGGGAGTTGGCAAACGGGTATTCAGAGTTGAATGATCCGGAAGATCAGGCTGCACGGTTTAAAGCGCAGGTGGCACAGTTGGATGCCGGTGATGATGAAGCTATGCATTATGACGCCGACTATATTCGGGCAATGGAATATGGTTTGCCACCTACAGGTGGTTGTGGTATTGGCATGGATAGGCTGGTGATGTTGTTGACTGATGCGCAAACTATTCGTGATGTGATTCTTTTCCCGCAAATGCGAATGGAATAGTCAGGCTTGAAATGGAAGCCGTCCAGATATTACTGGACGGTTTTTTATTTAGGCGGAAGCTGATCAGAGTGTTGCTGAGTTGAGGGTTCCTGATTAGATGAATCGACAGTAAATTCACCTTCGATAATATCATCGTTATTTGCCGAAAATTGGCTGTAAAAAGGGTTGCTGGAGTCCTTGGTCAGAGGTTTTCCTTTTATTGGTAAAAGTAAGATGGCAGCAATGAGGTCGGAAAAGAAACCAGGACTGATTAACAATAAAGCAGCAAAGATAAATCGGAAAGGCCACAATAGTTGATATAGGGAGATTTTGCTACCGGAATTGATGGTGGCTAGCGCGACAAATAATCCTGATATGCCCGTGTTACGCAACATGGACAGACCGAAAAATACGGAAAGTACCATTAAGAACAATGTCCATCCTCCACCAATGTAATGGCTCACTATTATAATGGATATGACTTCTAATATTGCTACGATTAAAAATAGCCACCGGATATAACGCATTCTGTGTTTACCTGCTAAGTGTAATGTATTTTAAATGGATGCAGCCGCATATAATTCAATATGCTGGTTATGGAAACTGCTTATTTTCTTAGGTTGATTTTTTTCAGCATGATGTAACGCGGTTGCAAAATGTATCAATGATAGAAACAAAATTTTTGTTTTCAGTCATATAACGATTCTGTTATCCAAGCTATGTTAATATGGCTGCAATGATTGGTTGGTTTATTCTAACAGGGGATAAACGTTCAGGGGCAAAAATTTGATGAAGTTAATCTGGAAAACCGATTGTATGTCAATAAGATATGTTTTGGTGTGCTTCTTTGTCAGTTGCGCGTTCATGGTAGGTGGTTGCTCTAGCAGTCATTATGCTCCAACCGCACCTGTCGCTAAGGGAAATGAGCATAACGGATTTTATAGGGTGCAACGTGGTGATACCTTGTATCGTATTGGCTTACGCTTTAATCAAAGTGTGGGTACTTTGGTGCGTTGGAATAATTTACCGGATGCCAATTCGATTAAGGTTGGACAGTTAATTCGGGTGCGCAAACCGGCTTCTACTGCTTCTGTGCCATCTAAACCCAAAAATCCCCCTGCTAAGCCACGTGATAGAAATGTGCCTAAGCAAAGTGGTGGCGGTGGTGGACAAACGCCAAATATTAAACTTCAGTGGCCTGTACGTGGAACGGTAATCAGTAGTTTTAATGGTCAAACCCAGAAAGGTATTGATATCGCCGGTGTGCGTGGTATGCCGGTCAAAGCTGCAGCAAGCGGTACTGTTCAATATGCCGGAGAAGAATTACGTGGCTATGGTAAGCTGATTTTGATTAAGCATAGCAATTCTACTATTACTGCTTATGCGCATAATGAAACGCTTAAAGTGCGTAACGGTCAGACAGTGCAGGCTGGTCAAGTCATAGCGACGATGGGGGACAGTGGTACGACGGGAGTCAAGCTGCATTTTGAGGTACGGGTGAATAGTCAGGCAGTTAACCCAATGCGTTATTTACCAAATTGATCGATCAGGCTGTCCGATCTTTCAATTGAATGTGTTTGAAGGTGCAAATCAATGGAAGAATATGATTGTTCGCGGCATGACTGTTTTATAATAGGGCATCTTTGAAGGAATGTATATGAAAGAACATCGCGCCCGTAAACGTTTTGGCCAAAATTTTTTACAAGATAAAGCAGTCATACAAGACATTGTGCGTGCAGTGCGCCCGCAATTTGAAGATACTGTGATTGAAATTGGTCCGGGATTAGCAGCGATTACAGAGCCCTTGGCTGCGTCGGTTAAGCAATTGCATGTGATAGAAATTGATCGTGATATTGTAGCGAGATTACGCCATCTCCCTTTTGCTAGTAAGTTGGTGATTCATGAAGGGGATGTATTGCAATTTGATTTTAATTCAATTGCTGGACGAAAAAAAATCGTCGGCAATTTACCTTATAATATTTCTACGCCTTTGCTTTTTCGCTTTGGTGAATATGTAGATGATATTATCGATATGCATTTTATGTTGCAAAAAGAGGTGGTGGAACGTATGGTTGCAGCAACGGGCACAAATGATTATGGACGCCTGAGTATCATGCTGCAATATTTTTTTGATATGGAATGTTTAATTGATGTCCCCCCTGAATCGTTTAAGCCGGCACCTAAGGTTGATTCTGCGGTGGTACGAATGATTCCACAAAAAGGTAGAATCGGTATTGCTCATGATTTTGCTCATTTTGCTGCATTGGTAAAGCAGGCGTTTCAACAGCGTCGTAAAACGATTCATAATAATTTGAAGGATTGGGCAGATGATGCAGTCATGATTGAAGTCGGAATTGATCCGGGTGACAGACCAGAGCGGATCGCTCCTGAAATGTATGTGACTTTGAGTAATCATCTGTTAGATGTTGCAGCATCGGCCTAAGCTATTTGTGGCTGGTTGCTTTATGGTACTGAGGAATACATGATTGAATTTAAAAATGTGCATAAATGGTTTCGCGATTTACACGTCATAAATGGAGTAGATCTGAAAGTTGAACAGGGTGAAGTGGTGGTGGTATGCGGACCATCTGGTAGTGGCAAGTCAACGCTAATCCGCACTGTTAATCAGTTGGAAAAAATTCAGCAAGGTGAAATTTGGGTGGATGGAATAAATGTGGCCGCTCCGAATGCTGATCTCAATAAAATTCGAACTGAAGTTGGTTTTGTGTTTCAGCATTTTAATTTATATCCACACTTATCTGTTCTGGAAAATATTGTGCTTTCGCCGATGAAAGTGAAAAAACAAAGTCGTGCTGATGCTGAAAAAAAAGCGAGAGAATTATTAAATATTGTAGGTTTGGATCATAAAGCAGATGCTTTCCCACAGCAATTATCAGGTGGTCAACAACAACGGGTTGCCATTGCCCGCGGACTGGCTATGGAACCTCGGATAATGCTGTTTGATGAACCCACTTCTGCTCTCGATCCTGAAATGATTGGTGAAGTACTCAAAGTGATGAAGGATTTGGCTTTGAGTGGTATGACGATGATGGTGGTCACTCACGAGATGGGCTTTGCCAGAGAAGTTGCGGATAGAGTCGTTTTTGTGGATCACGGAAAAATCGTGGAAGAAGCGCCACCGGAAGAGTTTTTTGCTCATCCGAAACATGAGCGAGCGCAGCAATTTTTAAACCAGTTGCTAACACATTAAAGAGTATTATCTTTGCAATAAGATTTATTTAATATACGAAATCAGTGTCAACAAGGAATAGTTTATTTCGGTTGGCACTTTTTTTATATCTTCAAAAAAAGGTTTGGGCGGTTTTTAATTCTGACGAACTTCAAAAATAAGTGATTAGATTTATTCAAAAGCTTATTTTTACTCGCGACTAATTCTTTATATAAACGATATTTAGTTTCAACGACCATCATCTGTAAACAGAAATTTTACCCGCTACATAATGTTGAAGAATAGATCCATTTTCGGTTGCCGAATAATCCAGTTTCAAACTGTTGGTTTTTTATGGCAAAAATAAAATGTATGATATTATTCAATGGGTTAAATGATTAATGTGCCTGAAGTGGTAATATATGATTATGACATAGTCTAAATTTGAGGAGAATATGATGGATGATAAAGGTTTTACAATAAAAGATTTTTTCTTTTTTAAGAAGATGTATACCCCGGTTTTCATTACTTTATTTTATTGGTTGTGTTTGTTTTGTATCGTACTGGTTGGTATAGGGATTCTATTCTCCAGTTTTCAATCATTCGAAATGAGTTTTGGCGCTGGATTATTTGGTATTTTTTCAGGAATCATTTTTATTCTAACAAATATCATTTTAGCGCGTTTGGGATTTGAATTAATCAGTATTTTATTCAAAATAAATAGTAATCTGGAAAAGCTGGTATCAAGTCATTCAAGCATAAGTAGTTTAGATAATAAAACCGATCAAGATTCAGTATAGTTATTTGTATTTGATGATGTTTATAAAAAAATCGATATGGGTACTACTTTAATCTGTTTACCTGATCTAGTTTCAATTGCTAATTTTTAGGTGAACGGCATTTAATCATAGTTGGTTGTTAGACAGGTCAGAGCAATAACTGCGTTGACAACCAATGATGATTTATTTGAACAATTAATATCTAGATGGCTTAATATCGATTATTCAGTTTTTAGTGTTATCAATGGTAGATTATTTGCTTAAAACGATGCTTGGTTGGCAATTGATATTAAGCTTCTTTTTCTAGGTCTAAATATTAGGCCATGAAATGCTTATATTTTCTAATATTAAATAGGTTATTAATATCCCAGTCGCTGACAAATGGTAGAAACTAAACCAGCTTGATTTAGGGTATAGAAATGAAGGCTGGGTGCCCCTTGTCTTAATAATTGGTCGCACATCTCGGTAACAACATCCAATCCAAGTGATTTGATGGAAGCAGTATCATCTGCATAAGATTGAAGTTTTAGTCGCAACCAGCGAGGTATTTCGGCACCACAAGTTTCGGAAAATCGTGCCAATTTAGAAAAGCTGGCGATAGGCATGATGCCTGGAATAATGGGGATATCTACACCTCGAGATTGAACTTCATCGATAAACCAGAAGTAGCTATCGGCATTAAAGAAATATTGAGTAATGGCTGAATGGGCTCCTGCCTGACATTTGCGTACAAAGTGATTTATGTCATCTTCAGCACTGCGCGACTGCGGATGAAATTCAGGGTATGCTGCCACTTTGATATGAAACCAATCATCAAATTCTTGTCGGATTAGTCCAACGAGTTCATTTGCGTATCGTAAGCCTTGTTGTCCGAAGCCAACTCCTGAAGGCACATCTCCACGTAATGCTACTATGTGGCGGATACCCATTTGTTTATATGTATGTAGCAGCTCTGTCATTTCCTCATTACTAGCGCCAATACATGCCAGATGGGGTGCAGCAGCCACACCATCATTCATGATGTCAGTAATGGTTTGAAGAGTACCGGCGCGGGTGGTGCCACCGGCTCCGTATGTACAGGAAAAATACTCAGGCTGATATTGGCTGAGTTGTTTACGGGTAATACTCAGTTTACGCCGACCCTCTTCAGAACGCGTCGGAAAAAATTCAAAGCTAAGTGGAATAACATTCATGATTGACCTGAATGGCTAGTGGTTAGGTTGGTTGTAACCTTAACGTCTATGCCATGCTAAATCAATGTTTTATTGGAATATTCCTTTGAAAAATTCTCCAGTTAGTATGAATGAAATTAATACTATCCTTTTTATGTTTTTATTTAAGTCTAACTCTGCCAGTTATTTTTCGGTTTGACGGCGGGTAAACTGGATTCCAAGTTGCTTGAGCTTACGGTAAAGATGGGTTCTTTCTAAGCCAACTTTTTGAGCAACTTTGCTCATATTGTGACCTTCGTGCGCAATATGGTATTCGAAATATCTTCTTTCCAGATTTTCTCTTAGTTCACGCAATGGTAGATCAAAGTCGAATTTACCCACGTTTTCCAGTGGCTGTTGATGGGTAAACTGGTTAAGTATGCTGTTGACGGCTTTAACATCTACTTCGTTATTCTCAGCCGTAAGCATTAAACTTTTTACGATATTGCGCAGTTGTTCCAAATTTCCCGGCCAATTGTATTGGCGTAATTCGTTTAGGGCTGCTGTGGTAAATTTTACAATCGGAATCTTTTGACTTTCTGCCAGCTCGGTGGTGATTTGTTCGACCAGAAATACCATATCGTCCAGTTGCGCACGCAGCGGTGGAATAGCAACAATTAATGATGATAGGGTATGCAAAAGTTTGTTATCTTGCAGCGTGTCGCTCATCATTTCTTTGATCGGGCGACTGCAAATACATATCACTCGGGCGTTATAGCGGTCGGCTTTGGTTAGAAGAAAACCAATGCCTTGTTGGGTACTTTTTCCATACTGAGAAATGTCACCCAGATAAAGTATGCCATTGCTGGCTTTTTGCAAAAGTTCGATCGGTGCATCAACTATCTGGTCAATTTGACTGGGCTCAATCCAAGGGGTGCCACTTTTATGAAGCGCCCGAGCCACCAGTTCAAAAGGTGATCCCATTTCGCCAGTCAACAATACCGGAGAACTGAACCGAGCGATTTGCTCTAATTGTTGATTCAATTCTTTGATAACCTGACTGTGACCAAGTTTGTCTAGGGACAGGTTAGACGCTGCCTGCATTTGCCCATATTTGAGAGCACGATCAACTGTGCTAAGTAGTTTTTGCAGGGAAATGGGCTTTTCCAGAAAGTCCAATGCCCCGATTTTAGTAGCCTCAACGGCGGTATCGATACTGGCATGGCCGCTCATCATCACCACTGGCATGGTCAGCTGTCCGGATTTAGCCCACTCTTTTAATAGGGTAATTCCATCGCAATCTGGCATCCAGATATCCAGCAATACCATTGCCGGACGGGTTTGCTGACGCAGCTGGCGAGCAGTATCTGCATTCTCGGCAACGGTGACGGTATAGCCTTCATCCTGTAATATTTCTGATAATAGATCGCGGATGCCTACTTCATCGTCAACAATTAATATATCACTGCTTCGCATTTCAATTCACCTGTGAGGGTAACGTTATTTTGATACAAGCCAGCTCGGTTTCCTGATTACTGATCTGGATCCGTCCACCATGTTCTTCAATAATCTTTTTAACTACCGATAATCCCAAACCTGTACCACTGGGTTTATCGGTAACATATGGATCAAATGCATGTAATAGCATTTCCTGACTAAATGTTTTGCCGTTATTGCTTACGTAGAAAAGAATATGTTCGTTATGTAATTCCGTTGTTACGCTAACAGTGGGGGCGCTATCTGATGCTGCAGCCTCCACAGCATTTTTAAACAAGTTATGGATAACTTGTCGCATTGCACCGCTGTCTGCATTCACAATCATTTCTATCTTACTCAAATTGACCTCAAATGTACAATTACTACCTTCATATAGGACTAAAACTTCACGAATAAGTTCATTTAAGTCAAGATAAGTTAAGTTAAGTTGTGGTGCGCGAGCATAATTGCGAAAGGTTTCTACCATATCTTTCATGGCTGAAACCTGCCGAATAATGGTGTTGGTTGCTCGGTTTAGAATCTGGGCGTCCGATTCGTTTAGTTTATCATTTAATTTCCAGGCAAGTCTTTCTGCTGAAAGCTGAATCGGAGTGAGTGGATTGCGTATTTCATGTGCTAGACGTTGTGCCACTTCGCCCCATGCTGCTTCTTTCTGCGCACTGACTAAGGCAGTTACGTCGTCAAATACTAACACTGTTCCGCCGCCACTATCTGCAGGGAGGGGGGTAGCTTTACCTAAAAGAATAAGGGTTTCATCTTTATGGTTGTAGGTTATTTGTACTGATTTGGTTTGATATTCGGTAGCCAGTATCTGTTGGAATACTTCGGCTAACATGGCCATTTGTGGACTGTTGTGTTCAGCCAGTTGGCTGATGCTGTATCCCATACAAGGGCTCAAGCTTTGTCCCAGTATGTTTTCTGCCATTACGTTGTAGGTAATAAGGTTACCCTGTGGATTGAGGGTGACGACGCCGGTGGTTAGACTGTTGAGAATATGCTCCAGATAATGACGTGCCGCTTCTTGTTGGCTACGAGCATGCCTGAGTTGGGTGGTCATGTGATTGAAAAGTTCGGTCAGTTTGCCGAGTTCATCTTTTCCATAGATGGTTTGCTGCACACTCAAATCTCCTTTGGCTACTGCGCGAGCACCTTCTGCCAGTGAAAGAATGGGTGCGACAAAACGACGAGCGAAATATAAAGCCACCAATAAAGCCAAAATAATTGCCAGCAGCGTCGCCATTAATAAGGTGGCCAGAAAGAAGGTTTGAAGGCTTTCTTTGGTAAAGCTTAGCTCTCCATATTTGGCATGGGCGGCTTCAATCAAGGTGGCATCTCTGGCCACTTTGCTGGAAACAGGTTGACGGAAAAAGAGTGCTTTGTCGTTATGACCACTAGGATCAGGAACGAATAACCAACCCTGCGAATAAAGTATGTTATTGATGCTTTCCAGTTCACGCACCGAACCACTGTTGCGCAGTTGATTAATGGCTTCGGTGCTGAGGCTGGCAACAGGTAAATGATTCGGATTGTGCTCTACAAGAGGTTTATTCGTATTGATATTTTGAATTTGTAGTTGGCTGAATGGTATATCTTCAGCGTAATTTTTTAATACTGGGGTTAATGGCTGCTGCAAGCTACTGGCGGCAATTAAAGCGATTTGAATGTTGGTGGCACGACTAACGCTATTATCCAATTCGTAATCAAGGGCAGATTTACTTAAACTTAAGCTACGATTGAGGGCTTCTTCGGTATCATTGCCAAACCAAGAATGAATACTGTGAGAAATAAATTGTGCAGACACACCAAACAAAAAAATACCGGGTAATATGGCAACCAGAGTAAACATGGTGGCCAAGCGTACGGCGATTCTGGAACCAAATTCATGGCGATGGCGGCTTTGCAATAATTTCCACCAGTATGCACCAACCATCAGAACCAAAGCGATAAGGAGCAGGGAAGCAAAACCAAATGCAATCCAAAAATATCCTGATAGAAAGCCAGTGTTACCTGTAGCAACGGTCAACACATACAAGGTGACGACGCAAAGTACTACCAGTATGAAAATAAACCGACTCATTGTCTTATTCCGCATTGATGATCAGGTGATGCCAGCCAGAATCAAGCTGCCAACTGTGCGAAGTCAAAGCATTGATTTGAAAAGGTTTGGGTAATTGGCTGATACTCAGGCTTAAACGTACATCCGCACGTACTTCTTTGGTGGTAGCTCCACTTAGTGCGCCTTTATTCAAAACTCGCCAATTGGCTACAGCACCAATTGCTTTCAGCGCGGTATCTAGGCTGTTGTATTCTGTAGAAAAGGTTGGCCCCATACTGACACGGTATCGACCAGTCAATGGGTGGTAGGTCAGTTTAAACTGAATGAGATTATCCCCACCAATAAGATTATTAATGCGGTTGCGATAAGAGGCTAAAGTAGGTGCGTTCAGTTGATAATTTAGGTCGAAATTGAGCGGTACACCCTGATTGAGTGCTTGTTTTAGTTGATCAGGTAATTGTAGATTGAAGCGACTATTAATCGAAAGCTGACCGTTACTGGTAATGGTAGCTTGTGCACGAATGGTGCTAATGCCTTCTGCCTGTACTACTGTGATGTACAGGCAGAGTACGAAGGCAGCAAAAAGACTAAGTTTTGTCGATAAGCGCGTAGAAAAAGCCATCTTGTTTGCTGTTAGGTAACAATATTTGTGATTGACGTTCGCGTGCATCCGAATGCCGAGCTAAAAACCGCGCCAGTTGCTGCTGGTTCTCTTCAATAAAAATCGAACAAGTTGCCAGAAGCATGCGTCCACCCGATTTGAGTGTCTGCCATAAGCTATCTAGAAGGGCTTCTTGCTGTTGGGCAGTTGTACTGCTGTCATGCGGTTGGCGCAACCATTTTATATCCGGATGTCGTTTTGTGACACCCGAAGCAGTACAAGGCACATCGGCAAGAATGGCATCAAAAGCCTGACCATCATACCATGACTGTAGGTCTTTTGCGTCAGCACATTGCAGATGAGCGTGAAGTTGGAGACGTTGTAAGTTACTTTCTACACGCTCAAGCCGTTTGGGATCGATATCTAATGCGGTGACGTCGCAGTCAGCCCACTCCAGTATATGACCGGTTTTGCCTCCCGGAGCAGCACAGGCATCCAGTATTCGTTCTCCTTGAAGAGGATTGAGCAATGCTATGGCTTGCTGGGCACCATAATCTTGTACCGAGACATGTCCTTCAGCAAATCCGGGCAGATTTTGTACGTTAACCGGTTTATCCAGCATAACGCAATGAGAATCCAGTATTTTAGCGTCAATATGTACGGTGTTTAACATTGCCAGATATTGTTCGGCATTGCTGTAACGACGATTGATGCGTAAAGTCATTGGTGGATGTTGCATGGAGGCGTTAACAATATTATGCCAGTACTTTGGATATTGTTTTTTCAGGTAATCAAGCCACCACTGCGGTAGATTATAACGTGCTACATGGTGTTGTTCAGCCGCAGCAACTAAAGCATCTTGTTCTCGCAGAAAGCGACGTAAAATAGCATTGGTCAATTTCTGATAGCGTCCGCCGTGTAGCCGACGAGCATAATCAACAGCTTCATTGACCACAGCATGGGGAGCATTTCGGGTAAAAGCAAGCTGGTATAAGGCAACCAATAATAGGTGCTGAATTTCAGCAGCGGGTAGCGTTTTTGTCATTTGTCGCACTAATTGCTGTAATAAACCCAAGTAGCGCAAGCTGCCGTGGCTTAAGGCCTGGAGAGTGGCTTTATCTGCCCCAGTCAATTCTGGATGTTGGAGTGAAACGCGTGTCAAAACTTCATTTAGATTATGTCCATCTAACACTTCGCCAATACTTTTAGCCGCGAGTTGCTGAGCAAGAGCCATACTCATGAATGTGACTCCGCAGAGGGAAAAATAGTGCCGATAGAAAGGGCATTGCCGGCTTGAAATGCATTGACCGGCATGGCTTTACTGCCAGCTTTCTGAAGTAATTCAATACTTAGCGCTTTGCTGCCACATGCAACAATCAAGTGATGCTCATCACTTTGAACAATGGTACCTGGCTGACCTGAGCCTTCAACGACCTGAGCGCGCCAAATTTTTAAAGGCTTATCCTGCCACAATGTCCATGAGCCGGGTACAGGGTTGAATGCTCGGATCTGACGGTTAATTTCATCTGCCGAACGGTGCCAGTTTATTTGAGCCTCTGCTTTGGACAATTTATGAGCATAAGTCACCCCAGTTTCAGGCTGAGGAGTGGGTTTTAATTGATCCAAATGTTGTAAATCTGCAACAATTGCTTTAGCTCCTAACGCCATCAAACCATCATGGACCTGTGTAGCAGTATCATTTTCTCCAATAGGATATAAATGACGACTAAGGATGGCACCGGTATCCAATCCGGCATCCATTTGCATGATACAGATACCCGTTTCGCTGTCACCAGCTTCAATAGCACGCTGGATTGGCGCTGCGCCGCGCCATCGTGGCAACAGTGAAGCGTGAATATTCAGACAACCATAGCGTGGTATGGTTAAAACAGATTGAGGCAGCAACAATCCATAAGCAGCCACAACCATTACATCCGCTTGAATCGCTCGTATATGTGCTTGTATTTCAGGATCTTTTAATGAGGTGGGTTGTTGAATGTCCAACTCTAATGACAAAGCAAATTGCTTTACAGGGCTGGATTGTTGTTTCATGCCGCGTCCACTTGGACGGTCTGGCTGAGTCAGTACCAGTGGTACATCAAATCCAGCAGCCACAATCGCTTGCAGGGATGCAGCAGCGAAATCGGGTGTGCCAGCGAAAATAATGGAAGGCTTCATGCAGTTGATCCAAAATGCATTTTGATTAAAGATAAGAAAAATTTAGCTGTTTGAATGGATAAGCATTTAACTTACATTCTTTCGCGCGCACGCTTTTTCAGCTTGGTTTTTATGCGGTTTTGTTTTAATGACGAAAGATATTCAACAAAGACTTTTCCGGCTAAATGATCTAACTCATGTTGAATACAGATAGCCAATAAACCGTCTGCTTCCAGTACGAATTTTTCGCCATGCTCATCATAAGCTTCAACAGTTACCCGCTCTGCACGATGGACTGTTTCATAAATCCCAGGCACAGACAAGCAACCTTCTTCAAATTCAGTATCACCTTCTTTATGAGTAATCACTGGGTTAATGAAAACACGTAACTGATCACGTTCTTCAGACAAATCCATGACCACAACTTGTTTATGTACATTGACCTGTGTAGCAGCCAAGCCAATACCACGCGCTTGGTACATGGTTTCAGCCATGTCTGCAACTAAAGCAAGAATTTTGTCATCGAATTCTTCAACAGGTTGCGCAATGGTATGTAAACGCTCATCAGGATATTGTAAAATGTTTAAGAGTGCCATTTTGTTTCAAAATTCCTTCTTTGATGTGACAACACTATATGATGGCGATTGCGAATTTTTAAAGATTATCGATAGAGTTTCAGGTAAACTGCCTGCAATTCTCTTATCATGATTAACAAATCATACTAAAATAGCATTTTAGCTAAGGATACTTTACATGCATAAACACATTATAACCCTGCTGTGCACTTTAGGTATGGTGTTATCTATGCCAGCTATGGCCAAAAAGCTCACTTTACGTCCAGATGCACCGGAACAATATGTGGTGAAAAAAGGTGATACTTTATGGAGTATTTCCCGCAAGTATCTCTATAGCCCTTGGCAGTGGCCACAATTATGGGGATCAAATCGTTCCCAAATTAAAAACCCACAGAAAATTTACCCAGGACAGATTCTAACATTGCGTTATGTCAATGGTCAGCCTCGGCTGGGATTTGTTGATAATAATATTCCTACCATCAAGTTAAAACCACAAGTTCGTGATATCGCTGCTGGTTATGGCATCAGTACCATCAATGTAGATTATTACCGTATTTTTACCCAGCATCCACAAGTCATAGATCAACTACAAACCAAAAACGCACCAAGGTTGGTTACTGGGCCGGATAATCGGTTGATCTATTCTCCTGGCGATCGTGTCTATGCTGATCGTACATTGGAACCAGGTCGGTATCTGGTTTATCGTGCCGATCGTGATGTGGTTGATCCAGATACGCATAAATATCTTGGTCAATTAGTACGCTTTACCGGTGAAGTGGCGACACTGGCCAACAAAAACAGTGCTTTGCAAGAACGTAGCGCGAAAGATGAAAGTGAGTTGCCTAACGATGAGTACTACACTCGCTTACATCCATTAATTAAAGTGCCTACGCGCACAGCACAGCCGCTAATAGTGACTAAAGTGGTTTCAGAAATCACTGATGGTAATTATCTATTGAAAATTACCGATGAGCGTGATCCATTACAGATGATGCCACATGCTCCAAGTAAACAGATCCGAGGTAAAGTTATCTCTATAATGGATGGTGTTCTGGAAGCTGGTACTTTCCATACGATTATCCTTAATTTAGGTGCGAAAGATGGAATTGATAAAGGCACAGTGGTTAGTCTGGTCAATAAAAGAAGAAAGATCAAAGCCGATCCTCCAAGAGATGCTGACAGCAAAAGCGGCGTGATCAAATATCTGAGTATTCCGGCAGAAGAAGTCGGTCTAGCACTTGTTTACCGAGTTAGTGAAAATTTATCCTCTGCCATCATCATGAGTTCAACGAAATCTGTAGCTGTTGGCGATTTGGTTATGAATCCTGGCCACGATCTGGATGATATATCTGAAGACTCTAGACATGTGCCGAATGAACCACAGGATTCGCATGAATCATCAAGACTTCAGGGAGATACACGCTCCAATATCGATATCTAGACCATATTCAATTTAATGGGATAAATTAACTGCAGACTCCTTTAAATTTTGATTGTTATATGGTCAAGTGATGAGAACCGGATCTAACTTTGCTTAGATCCGGTTTTTTTATCTTGCTGCAATTGAATACATGACATGCAAAAGATTTAAATGGGAAAGAAAATAGAGAAGAGGACCAAATTAAACTTGGGGAACAGAATATGTTTAAGTAATTCCTAATGTCTGATGGCAAAGTCAAAACGCCAAAGATGTTAATCATCCATAATGGTGCAGTAACTGAAAAAATAATAGCCATTCATATCAGTATTTTTGCCAGTGGTGGATTCTTTGAATAAAGATGATTAAGGGGAAAAATCTAGCATTGGCTTTATTCAACCATACCCAAACAGTCTAAGAGCATCCATGTTGCATTGATATCCCTCTTTAAAGCGATAAGATTGACTAAAACGTTGTTGGAAAGCTTAGTATCCAATAGTAGGGCTGGATTAACTAACCAATTTTGCGGAAATTTTCAGGCATCAAAATACCGTAACTTCGTCTGAATATCATCAATGAGCCTTTTCTTAAAGTATCTAAAAATAAAACCAAGGGTAGTTAAACTCTCAGCTATATATAGAGTAAATAAGTGTAAATATTAAATAACTTATTAATTAATATGTTTATTTTGATTGAAAATCTTAATCAAAGCTTTATTTAATAGCAGAAAAAATTGCTTTTGGAAAATCCATGAGACACGCTAAGTTTATATCCCAAGCGAAATGATTTAAAATAATGGGTTCGGTTTTAATTTTTAGATTTATCAATAGATTATTTTTTGCATCCTTATTCCGAAATGCCGTGGTGCAAATATTGTTTTCCAGTATGCAGTACTCACTCTAATTACTATCTGAATCACTCTATTCAGATATAGAGTTGCTTGTAGAAAAGTATTTTGTATGGAATGCAGTTAATCAGCGTGTTATGTTTATCGCATATTTGATGATGCTGTTTTTTTAGGAAAAGTTTAATGTTGTCGATTGAAGAATTAATATGCTAAATAGTTAATTCTTTGCTGGCATTTATCCACTGGGATAAATCTAATTTATTATTTTCAACCCTTTGGGGTTCAAAAAATCTGTTAATTTAATGCATACAATAAGCTTTTATTGTATAGATTACTTGGTAAACTATGACTTATTTTGTACCTGTTGAAGAAATTAAATTTTGCCATAAAGAATTCTTTGGTGGCAATAATTTATATCAGGACATTGTATTGTGTGACTTCGATGGAACCATCAGTGAAAAAGATGTCACTGATACTTTATTAGAGCATTTTGGCAATGAAAAATGTGAGCAGCTTGAACAGCAATGGCTCAATGGCATTATTGGCTCACGAGAGTGTATGCAGCTGCAGATTGCCAATATGACTGCCCGCTTGTCAGAACTGAATGAAGTTTTGGCACAAATTAAAATTGATCCAACTTTTGTAGACTTTGTGGATTTTGCTCAAAGGCAAAATTTAACTGTTCATATTGTCAGTGATGGATTGGATTATGCGATACAATCTATTTTGAAACGCTATAAACTTGATTTTTTACCCGTCTATGCCAATAAGTTGCTGTATGACGGTCAACAAAACTGGCAACTGCAATTTCCATATGCCAGTAGTGACTGTGTGAAAGCCAGCGGTAATTGTAAGTGCCAGCATCGTCGCCAATTATCTGATTACAGAAAAGTATTTTATGTTGGTGATGGAACTTCAGATTTTTGTGTGGCTGATAAAGTAGATTTGGTTTTTGCTAAGGATAAACTGATTGAATATTGTCAGCAGCATCAACTTCCATTTCAACCTATTGGTGCATTTAGTGATGTACTTACTATATTACCCAATTTGATTAATGCAGAATCAGTTTACAGTTGAAAATGGGTGCGTTCACACTTTAATAAAAAAATGATTTCTTATTATGATTCAAGATTGTTCTTATTTTTTAAAAGGTAACCGCAATGGAGTGCTGTTGATCCATGGTTTAACCGGTACGCCGAATGAAATGCGCATTATTGCCAGAGGTCTAAACCAGGCAGGCTTTACCGTCTATGCTATGCAACTGGCCGGACATTGTGGCGATGAGGCAGATTTATGTCGCACAACCTGGCACGATTGGTATGCAAGCGTAGAACAGTCAGCTAAGTTTTTGCAGCAGCATGTTGATCATATATTTGTGGCTGGTTTATCCATGGGTGCGCTTTTATCGTTAAAACTGGCTGCTGATCATCCGCAAATGATTAAAGGTGTCGGGGTCTATGGCGTAACCTTTACTTATGATGGTTGGTCAATGCCATTTTGGGCAAAGCACCTTTTTTTCTTACTGACATGGCTGAAAAAACTACATCTGTTTCAAAAAACTTCATTTATTGAAAAACCACCTTATGGTTTGAAAGACGAACGCATTCGTGCGACTGTATCAGCCAGTATGTTCAGTGGGGATAGTGCCAGTGCTGGACTAGCTGGTAATCCTTTTCCAGCCCTGGCAGAAATGCAGTGGCTGGCCAAAGAAGTGCGCCGGCAATTACCTCAAGTGACCGCACCTTGTCTCATTATGCATTCTGGGCATGACGATATTGCCAATATTCAAACCAATGCCCGTTTGGTGGAAGAAAATGTCAGTGGACCAACCAAATTCATCGTGTTAGATGATAGTTATCATCTCATTACCATTGACCGTCAGCGCCGTGAAGTGATTAACGAATCGGTCAAATTTTTTCAAAATATTGTTCAGTCAGCCTGATTTAACCGAAATTTTAAGGAAACCGCCTTCATGACGCTGATTGTTTTTATTTTATGGCTCGCTAATATCTGTTTTGATACCTTGGGTCAAACAGCATTCAAATATGCAGCAATAGCTCCTAATAATCGCGATGGTTGGTATTACTGGGTAGATTTATTCCGGAATTATTGGTTATGGATTGGCATTGGCTCTTATGTGGCTGAGTTTTTATTGTGGCTGGCTTTTTTAAGTCAGGTGCCCTTGTCCCAAGGAATATTGCTCGGTTCCATTAATATTATCGTACTGATGCTGGTAGGCAGAGTTCTCTTCCAAGAAAAACTAACTCGATTCCGACTGATAGGCATGTTTTGTATCACCATAGGCGTTGTCTTGGTAGGAGTATCCTAATGCGTAAATTTTATCTGATTGGTTTTGCACTCCTACTGTTGTTTGATACCATCGGGCAGTGTAGCTTTAAATTAACGGCTAACCATGCTCAACCTCTGATGGCTAATATGGAGTGGATTATGCGCGTATTTACCCAGCCTTGGGTATATATTGCAGTGCTGGGCTATATTGGCGCATTTTTTACTTGGATGATTTTGCTTAAAAAAGCGCCTGTTGGTCCTGCATTTGCCGCTTCACATTTAGAGGTCGTGACAGTGATGTTGGTTTCCGCTTTTCTATTTCATGAACACATCACCATAACTAGAACAATAGGTGCAGTTTTTGTCGTAGCTGGGATTCTATTTTTGGCTTTTGCTGAGAAACAATTGGTTCAGAGTGAGGCAGACAACCATCACGATCCTGTATAACTCTCTTACATACGGGTAAAAGCGCATATGCTTAAACGCCATTATGAAAATCCCCCTACTGCCGGTTTGCCAGTTAAATGGCGAGATTGGCTGCCTAATAGCCAGTCTTTAGCCAACGTAGCCAGTCATTTTCTGCATTTGCCAGATGTCGAAATTACCTGCTCTGGCACCGCAGCTTTGGTCATCATTTTAAGCAGTTTGGCGCAGCAAAATCCACAGCGTAAGAATGTTATTGTGCCTGCTTATACTTGTCCTCTGGTTGCCTTAGCGATTCATCATTGTGATTTAAAAATACAATTATGTGATTTGCAACCTGATAGTATCGATTTAGATATCAAGCATTTGGCTACCATGGCTAATGAAGAAGTGCTGGCGGTGATTCCAACCCATCTTGGAGGGCGAGTAACTGATGTGCAATCTGTAAAGCACGTGGTGCAGCCATACCAGATCAGTGTAATCGAAGATGCAGCGCAAGCCTTAGGTGCTGATGTGGGGCATCATGGCGATGCTGTTTTGTTTAGTCTGGCAGCAGGCAAAGGCCTCACCATGTTTGAAGGTGGTCTATTTTCATCACCTCATCCGAACTTACGTGCTCAATTTCGTACTACTGCCAGCAAATCTTTACCGTGGCAATGGAAATGGGAATTAAGGCGAATTATTCAGTTATTGGGTTATAGCGCGTTATACAATCCCTATGGTTTGCATTTTGTTTACGGTCAGGGAAGGCGTAAAGCTTTACGCCAGCAGCAATGGATTAGTGCTGTGGGAGACGATTTTGATTTTGCTATTCCAATGCATCAGGTCAGCCGTTGGCGTCAATATGTCGCTGTTAATGCATTTGCTCGCTTACCAGCTTTTTTAGCCTTGTTGCAACAACAAGCACAACAACGATTACAACAATTGGAAACCATTAACGGCGTACAGGTTATCCAGGATAAATATGCAACTGGAGTTTGGCCTTTTTTAATGTTGTTATTGCCGACCACTCAGCAGCGTGATGCAATTATGGCGAAGCTGTGGCCTAGCCCTTTAGGCGTGACTCGTCTGTTCATCCATACATTGGCACAATATGATTACTTGCAGTCGATCGTACCTCATAGCGCTGTGCCCAATGCACAGGATTTTGCTGCACGGATGTTAACCATTACCAATAGTCCTTGGTTAACCGATTCTCAATTTGAACAAATATGTGAGGTCATTCAGACAGAGGTAAGCTAATGAGCACTCAAGGCATTCAATAACTGTAAATTAACTTTATGATGTTGTGCTTGCCATTGTGCCAAAGTTTCTGCTGGAATCTCTTCTTGTTTATCCATGGCACTCAACAACCGTTTAAGTAAACTGGTATATTGCCATTGCGACACTTCACCAGTGATATCACTGCCAATAATACGTTGCTTCAGAGCACCGATCACAGTCAGGATATCATCTAATTGCATCCGTCCTTGATCCCAATTGGTTTGTACCACATCCTTACTCAATACATCCTTATCGATAGATATATAGACCGGTTCATGACTTGTCTGCTGGGCTTGTATGAATGCTTGAATTAAATCGGTTGGTGAAGAAAACCTTTGAAACGCTTTGCCTAAACCGATTTTATCAGCCCAGCTTACATCAACGTCCATACTCCAATAAGTCAATTTATTAAGCCATAACGGTTTAAGCCGATTTTCCCAACTATGTGCTAACCCAATATCATTCGAGGTAATCCCCAGGACATGTACATGACTAACAAAAGGCAATTGAGCAACATAGCTCACCCATGATCCGCAATGAATCCCGAATAAATAACGCATATTGTCGGGATGATTATCGAAAACCACAATTTGAATCGGTTTATCAGTACTAAAAAATTTTTTCAAGCGTTGAATAAGATATAACGAAATGTGGTGATAATCTCCACTGCCCAGTAAAACCGTTCCATAGCGATCTGGTAATTTATGGTCTAACTCGGTAGCTAATCGAAGAAATTGAGATTTGTAGCAGCCGAAGCGAATAGCTTCCTGCCACTGGCCCAACTCAATCGTCAAAGCTTCATCATCATGTCCTGCACTTTGATCGAAATCTAAAACCACCGTTTTATTCATTATGAACGTTTTTCCTGATTAGATAACTTACTGGTATTTTGCTGCCAATTTTTATCTTGTTCGAAACGATTACTGATTTTCTTCAAAATCATTCTTAGCAGCGGATTACGAACATATACCATATGTTTCGTAAAAGTGAATCGTGCTCCCAGTGAGGCTTTAACCTCAGGATCAGTCCAGCCAGCTACATAATAGTCCAGACCTTGATTTTTAGCATAAGCCAAATTATAGAACCAGCTCACAAAATAAAGATTCAAATCACGTGCCAGCGGATAACTGAAACCTATATACTTATCAATCAGCATATTGTTTACAATAAAACAGATGTTATAGCCAACCAATTGTTGCTGATGGTGATAAGTAATCACTCGAGCCTGATTTTTTTCATCTTGCAATAATTGAATGAAGAATTCCTTAGTCAATAAATCAAAATGAATTTCACTCTGATGATAGACATTCAAATAAAGCTGATAAAAATTATCTAGAACTGCCGGATCAAAAAAGCACTCGTTACCACTATGCAGACAATTTATCTCAAGAGATTGCTGCGATTTCAATTTGCGACGGAAATTTTTTCTACGCTGATAGGATAATCTGCTTAAATATTCATCAACATCAGCAAAATCTATCGGTACCCAAGCCAGTGCTTGTCCCTCAACTTCAATAAAATCCTGATTTTGCAGTGCTTGAATCACTGCAGCAGAATATTGATTGGCCTGCTCAGATAACAAAGGAGATTGTTGCGGAATATCCTTGACAATTAACAGGGGTGCTTTAGCCGTATAGTGCTGTTTGATTTGTGCAGCGAGTTGTTCGGGTGATAGCTCAGCAGTAAAAAGTGCGTATTCAGATACCGTAGTACCAATGAAAATGGTGTATGGCTTAAGTAAATTTTTCCACTTATTAAACAGAGGAAGACCTTTGACTTTAACTTGTAAATCATGGTCGGCCGTGGTGAGTAAATCAAAACGCGCGGCGAAGGCGGGTACTTCGTTCTGAATAAGCCAGGAAGTGAAATCCTGCGGAGGGAAAGTCAGAAAATTATCGACTAATTCATCTGGTTCGAGTTGAGTTAAATATTTCATAGCGTCCTGTAAAGGAGACTGAAGCAAATCAGCCTCCTTATAGCGTGACTTAAGCGTTTAATTCTTTTTTAGCACGCGTAATTAACTGATCCAGTAACTCAATACCCTGATCAATTTCTGCTTTACTGATGTGTAGAGAAGGAGCAAAAGTGATTACATTTTTATAATAACCACCAATATCTAACACCAGCCCCATTTTTTGACCGTTCCAGTCCAAGTCTCCAGACATACCGATATCAACCATTTTATCAACCAAAGCTTTATTCGGCGTAAATCCGTCTTCAGTACAGATTTCAGCACGTAATGCCAAACCCAAACCATCAACTTCACCGATTTCCTTATGACGCTGTTCCAGCGTTTTTAGACCTTCCAGGAAATATGCACCACTTTCCATAACCATTGATTCATAATCCGTTTCGGCCATCATTTTAAATACTTCCAATCCCACAGCAGTGCCTAATGGATTAGACGCAAAAGTAGAATGAGTAGAACCTGCAGGGAATATTTGCGGATTAATTAATTCTTCCCGTGCCCATAAGCCGCCTAGCGGATTCAAACCGTTAGTCAACGCCTTGGCAAATACCAACATATCCGGCTGCACATCAAAATGTTCAATGGACCAAAGTTTGCCGGTACGATAAAAACCCATCTGAATTTCATCTACAACCAGTAAAATTCCATACTGATCTAGAACCTTCTTCAGCCCTTTAAAATAATTGCGAGGCGGAACAATATAGCCACCCGTGCCCTGCAACGGTTCCACATAAAAAGCCGCATACTCAGCTTGACCAGCTTTAGGATCCCAGACCCCATGATATTCAGTCTCAAACAAGCGCGCAAAATCTGCGACCAGATGCTCACCATATTCTTCTGCAGTCATTCCTTTGGGACGTCGGAAAGGATAGGGGAAAGGAATAAACATCGCCCTATCACCAAAATGACCATAACGGCGGCGGTAACGGAAACTAGATGTGATAGATGATGCACCAAGAGTACGCCCGTGATATCCACCTTCAAAAGCAAACATCAATGTTTTACCATTTGAAGCATTCCGAATAATTTTCAGCGAGTCTTCAATACATTGAGAACCACCAACATTGAAATGCACCCGACCATCCCGACCAAATTTCTCTTTCATATCTAAAGCAATGGTTTTTGCCAGTTCAATTTTAGTTGGGTGTAAATACTGACTCGCACATTGTGGTAACGTATCAATCTGTTGCTTTAACACAGAATCCAGCCGTTCATTTGCATAGCCAAAATTGCAGGCTGAGTACCACATCTGCAAATCTAAATAAGGCGTACCATTCTTGTCATACATATAGCTGCCTTCGCAGCCGTCAAAAATTTTAGGTGGGTTGACATAGTGTACCGTGTCACCAAAAGAACAATACTTAGCTTCATCAGCCAATAACGCTGCATCGTCAGGACGATTTTTTAGCGTTTCTGCACAAGGCTTACTCATCATTAAATCCATTCATCTTAAATAAAATAGCTCGTAAAATATAGCAACCAATTAATAACATTATATCGCGTTAAATGATTCAAAACGAAATTAAGAAATATTTAAACCCAACTATACTCAATATCATGCTAACCAGGATAACCCTAATAAAGAGCGCAAAAATGTAAAATGCCATCTCTATTGTGGAAACATATTGCATAGAATTATTAATTCCATCAAAACCGTACCTCTGCCTGATCATTACAGATGGAAAATATTTAATCAATAAATATATGTAAATTAAGAGTAATTTTACCAATATTGATTTGTCAGATGGAATAAATACCGCTAAAACCAGCCATAATAGCATTGAAGAATCAAATGACAGGTATTGCCATGAGTTCCGTAAACAACCAAATAAAGCATCCACATTGGCTATTATTTGCCCTTGCAGTGGGTGGTTTTGCCATTGGTACAACCGAATTTGCAACCATGAGCGTCTTACCCTATATCGCTCAAGGTTTGCATATTAGTGAACCTAAAGCTGGTCACCTAATTAGCATTTACGCCATTGGTGTTGTAATTGGCGCACCTTTAATCGCCGTATTTGCAGCCAGATTCAGTCGTCGCAGCCTATTATTAATACTCATGGCTTTCTTTGCACTTGCTCACCTTGGCACCATGTTGGCCCCTAATTATTACAGCATCATGCTATTTCGGTTTTTAAGTGGCTTACCCCATGGTGCCTACTTTGGAGTAGGGGCATTAGTGGCTGCCGCCATGGTTCCACCAGCCAAACGAACACAGGCTGTTGGTCTCATGATGATTGGTTTAACCATCGCCACAACCATCGGTGTACCTTTAAGTAGCTGGTTAGCTCAAGCCGTAGGCTGGCGCGTAATCTTTTTAATTGTGGCAGTCTTGGCAGCTGTGACCGTTATCTTGGTCGCTCTATTTCTACCTACTTCTAGTATGCGCGGTGGTGCCAGTAATGCTTTACGAGAACTCAGTGCGTTGACCAATCGACAAATCTGGCTGACATTGGCTATTGGTGCAATAGGATTTGGAGGTATGTTTGGTATATATGCCTACATGGCTTCTGCCTTGGAAAATATAACCGGTATGTCGGCCAAAATCGTTCCGCTAGTCATGTGTTTATATGGAGTAGGGATGACGCTAGGGAACATCATCATTCCGCGATTAGTAGGTCGTCATGTTATGTTAGGATTAGGCTGGTTACTGGTCTGGTCTGCAGCCATGCTGGCTTTATATCCCTTCGCGCTACATCATCCTTATTGGGTTTGCATTCAAGTCGTTCTTATTGGCATGAGTGGTGCAGTCGGTACACTATTACAAATACGCTTGATGGATGTGGCCAAAGATGCTCAAACACTTGCTGCAGCACTCAACCACAGTGCATTCAATGCTGCCAACGCCTTAGGTCCTTTTCTGGGTGGATTGACCATCAATGCGGGCTGGGGATGGGCAAGTACTGCCTGGGTTGGTGTAGCTCTGGCTATCATCGGTCTGATTGTCTGGTGGTACACCTTAAGAGATGAGCGTAGAGAAAGCAAAGAGTAAGTGCAACAGATCTTAGAACAATTATTCCACCCGCGTAAAAGATAAATGTAAAAAATTAACCATCATTAATAAATATTGATAATATAACTATGCTATGAAAATAGTAAATCGTCAAAAAATGACTTGCCAAACAAATATTTATTAAAGGAGAGAATAATGGCTACAAACGAAGACGAACAAACAGGTGTCATTATTCAGTCAACAGAATCAAATGCAACAAATAGTGACCATAAAATAGATCCCAGCAAAAAGCATAAAAAGCAAAAAAAACTGTCTAAAAAGAAATATTACAAAGAGTTGGAAAAGCTCCAAGGTGAGATGGTTGCCCTACAGGAATGGGTGAAAGCCACGGGACAAAAAATCTGTATCATCTTTGAGGGTCGTGATGGAGCAGGAAAAGGAGGAGCAATTAAAGCTGTCACCGAACGAGTGAGTCCTCGTGTTTTTCAAGTGGTGGCTTTACCGGCACCAAATGAACGCCAGAAAACACAAATGTATATGCAACGCTATATTCCTTTGCTACCCGCAGCAGGCGAAGTAATTATCTTTGATCGAAGCTGGTATAACCGTGCTGGTGTGGAGCGAGTAATGGGTTTTTGTACCGAGCAGGAAAGCAAAGAATTTCTTGAGGTTATTCCGTTTATGGAAAAAGCCATCGTTAATTCCGGCGTCATTTTGCTGAAATATTGGCTTGAAGTAAATATGGAGGAACAGAGAAAACGCATGCTAGGTAGAATTAACGACCCACGGAAAATTTGGAAACTGTCTCCGATGGACATCAAATCTTATAGTCGTTGGTATGATTATTCTCGTGCGAGAGACGAAATGATTATGTCCACAGATACCTCCTGGGCTCCATGGTTTGTAGTCGATTCGAACGATAAAAAGAAAGCACACCTAAATATTATTCGTCATATACTTAGCGAAATCCCCTATAAAAAAACACCACATAAAAAAGTAGAGTTGCCCAAAAGACAGGAAAAGGGTGATTACCAAGAGCCTAACTATCCTTATCGTTATATTCCGCAAAATTATTAAATAAATTTTTGCTCTAAGGGCAGGCTGTGAAAGCAATACACCAAATCCTTTACATTACAAGGAAGATATTGTTATTGCAGCAGTTAAGATATTTTGCATATAGTTCGATTCTGATTAACTTTTGTTGATTGGATAGATTTTCTTAAATATTATTCGTTTGCGGTCAATAGCTAAAGAATTTAGTTATGACCGCAAAACATCGATGATTTAACATGAAAATATTTTAATATCCTTAAAATCAAAGCTGATTTGATCAATGTGTTAAATATTATATTCAAAATAAATCTAAACTAAAATTAGTTAATTAAACCAATGAAACAAGACAACTGTTTAAAAATTCGCCTAATCGTGGATAATTAGTATTTATATCAATGCAACGTTGAAATGATTGCTGATAGCGAAGTAGAAATAAGTGGTGATATTAATATATATTCTGGAAGGAATTTAATGAATTATACAAAAACAAAAAATACTTAATAAGAATATGGCAAATAATTTTAACAGACTAATTAAAGTGAGTAATTTGAGAAGAGTTAATATTTTACATTTAAATTAAGGTCTTATTCGTAAAGAAAAAAATTAGATAATTTAGTATTCTAGTACAGAGTCTCCTATACTTTATAACATGGTGGGAGTGCACGTCATATGTATTTTCCTAGATCCTCTGTGTTTACATATAAATGTCTGGTTAAATCATTAATTAACTGTATTTAGGAGGTTCAGATAACACTTAAATACGTTTGAGAAGAAGCTGTGTATTGACTTGCAATATTATTAACATAAATTAATCTCAATCTATTTAATTTTCAAAATTAAAGGCGAAAGAAAAAAATTTACCTACTCAATATAGAATGTATTTAAAGTATATCTTTATAACTCCTTAAATATTTCCCAATACCAATATAACAATTCAAGTTCCTAAAAATGCATTAGTTATTAAATTATTTATACCTTAAAAAAATATATTAACCTAATGAGTGGAATTCCTCTAAATCATGATATTTCTGCACATATTAAACACGGTCTCGGTTATGAGATATCAAATTATAAAACAGGGATTCAATCTTTTTGGCAAAGATACCTGTAGTAAATTTCTCCTGAAAACGTTCCCGTCCTAACTCTCCAAATTTATGACGAAGATCTTCATCAATTAAAAGTTTTTCGATAGCTGCCTTTAGGGCTTGTGCATTATCAGGAGGAACAAGTAATCCAGTCTTTTGATCATCAATAACTTCAGGAATACCACCTGCCGTAGTTCCAATACAAGGCTTTCCAAAGCGCATTGCTTCAATATAAATTAAACCGAAGCTTTCATAGCGACTAGGAGCGACAAAAATATCACAGTTTGCATATAAACACTCAAGTTCCCCATCATTAACATATCCAGGAAAATTAATGCGTGACAACCATGGCTTGCCACCATGTTTTTCTAAAAATATTTCTTCATAAGTTTTACCATCTTTTGATGGTAAGGTTTTATCTCCAACACAAACTATCTCTAATTGAGGAAATTCCTCCATTAATTCTGGAAGTATTTCAAGTAATAAATCTATACCTTTACGATGTTCAAACCTACCAACATAAAGCAAATTCACTTTGTTAGAATCATTTTGTTCTGATGGTGAGATAGTTGTATATGCTTCAGATACACCAAAAGGTATTATACTTAGTTTTTCAGGATTGAAATGAAGTTGATATGCTTTTTCGGTATCTTGTGCTATAGCGTTTGTACTGGATAAAACATGAGAAACGTGTCTAAGAGCCCAACCTTCAGCCTCAATCATTTTTAGCACGTGATTATGATAAAACTCTTCGTTAGATTTCCATTCAGCCTTAGATTCTTCCATGAGCTTGTAATTCGTCACTAAATACATTGCTGTAGGGTATTTTTGTGAGGCTATGATGGCAGCCATATCCAGATCCCATATCGTACCAATAACATAATCAAATTGACGGTATTTATTGACACGATTCAATTCAGCTAAAATCTTTCCTGCGTTCTTTTTTGGCCCTTCAGGCATATCTGGCATATTGGGGGGTAATTCAATATCAACACTATCATCTTGAGGTAGCCGGTGTACCCAAACGCTATTTTCAAAATCTACAGTGTGTCCACAACCATTATCAGCTTGGGTAATAACAGTGATTTCATGCCCTAGCTTTGCAAGTTCAATTGCAAGATTGTATATGAATACAGCCACTCCACCGCAAGGGCGTGGTGGATAAAGAGCAGTCACAAAAGCAAGGCGAAGTCTTTTATTAGAAGGAATTTTTCGAGGCAGATTTAAAAAAGTTGTTTTTTCAAATTCTCCTATAAGCTGGCGTGGCGTATGAGCAAAAGCATCGAATAAGCCCTTACGGTATCCCTCTTCAATCTCTTTAATCAAAGAATCAAATTTAGATTTATCAATAAAACCATTTTTAAAATAAATTTCAGTTTCATTTCGTCGGTTTTGTAACTCTTCCCAAATAAATTCTAATTTTTCAGACATTGGTTTATGAGGCGACATATTCTTTAATATGTAGTAACAAGTACTTTTTATAACCTCAAACCAAGACTGAATAAAATTTTTTTTATTACGTATATGGCTAGGTGCGTATTTATGATGAACCTGAGCATCAGGAATTATTTTAACATCATATCCAGCGTCAATCATTCGAACAATTACATCTGTTTCATCAAGATAATAGGCGTATTCTTCATCAAATCCACCAACTTCTAAAAGTGCAGATCTTAAAAAAGATGAGTTAACTCCAATTAATGCAACAAAATTGTCTGCTCCTGGTTTAGCTACTGGTAATTTTGTTTCATCAGAAATAAGTGTTTCAGATCTTGAATTTCTTGAACTAATAATATATTTAGTTTGAAATTCTACACCAGTGTGGTTTCTTACCCACCCACCAGCAGCTCCAACCTTAGGATTATCATATGCTAACGACAAACTATCTAACCAGTCAAATTCAGGAATACCATCATCATCAGTAAAACAAATTATGTCTCCGCTGGCATTTTTAATGCCAATATTTCTCGATTTACTTAGATTAGCTTCATTGCATTTGCATATTTTAATTTTGTCTTTCCACTCTTTATTTAAATATTCGAATGTACCATCTGTACTTGGTCCATCAACAACTATAACCTCTAATTCGGGATAACGAAGTAATTCGATAGCGTGTAGAGATATAGATAAAGTTTTTAATCTGTTATAAGTACAAATTACAAGCGATATTTTCATAAATTTGCCTCAATTAAAATATATTTAATCAGCATAAATTTCAAGTTTCAAAAATATAAACTATTTTGTTGCGTGAATTTCAAATTCAAAACATAAACCGTTTCTTCGACCTTCAGCGATTAAATCAACCTTAGAAAAACCTACTTGTTTTAATAATTCTATTGTTGATTCTGAAGTCAGCATATTGAAATGGAAGTCACCATCATACTCTTGAGAACCATACATAACTTCACGAAAATCATCATAAGGTATCTCACCCATATAATAGGCATTTATCATTGCTTGGGCATCAGGCGCTAACACAATTAGTTTTCCATCTTCTTTAAGTAATGAAAACCAATGAGGAAGAATACTATCAGTTAACTCATAAAGCGTAAAATGCTCAATTAAATGAGATGCATATATTGTACTGATAGAGTTTTTTTCAAATTCTAAACTTCCTGCATCAGCGACAATATCAATATTAGGAAGTTCACGATTATCAATATTAATAAAATCTTCTTTAATTAAATGCCCACAGCCTACGTTCAGATGTAAGTTAGATGCATTTTTAAGTTTATCTTCATTTAAAATTTTAAACTTCTTATGTTGAGAAGAATTCTGAAAATCTACTTTCAATTTTCTTAAATTCATTTGCAATTCAAAAAAAATTTCTTTACGAATAAATTCTATTCTATCTCGAATATCTTTATTTTGAATTTTTATATTACTCAAATCTATGTCGAGGGATTTTAAATTACGATCTACACACGTAACTTTATCTTTATATTCTTTTACCTCGTGCAAATGATTGGATAAATTATCTAATGAATTATTCATTCCAAAAATCATTGCACCAATTGCATCTACCATTCTGAGGTTTTTTTCTTCCATCTGTTCTAATTGATTTGTTAAGTTTATTATTTGGCTCTTTAGAATATCTAAATTTTCCTTTGTTTGAGGTGTTTTCCAAAGCGCATTTGGCAACTTGATAAGTCGTTTAAAAATATGTTTTATTTTTTTTTCGAATCTCATAATTGTACCCAATGCTGAAAGGATTTATAAATTGGCAATGAAAAAACGCTATACACTATTTAATAAACTTAATACTCTAGTATTTGTAAAATACTAGAAGGGGTTAAATCAAAAAATAACAAAACCAAGAAGTTATTTAAGCTAACTTTACATAATTTGCTTATTAGAGTCAAATAATTAATTACCTTTTATTTATTAATTAATTAAATATATTCCAAAATAAATTTGACCTAATGCATTAATGGATTTAGTCAGACAAAAACTTAGATAAACATAGTGAATCCAAAAAAATATTTAGGTACTATTATACTTTAATTACATAGAACATTTTTTTATTAACTGTAATGTATCGTTAAAAATATCGATCTATATCATTTTATTTGACCTTTCAGCCATGTTTAATTCTTAGAAGAACTGTATTACTTAATTGAACCACAACAAAAATAAACGATATTAAGTATAGTATCGATATAAATTTTCCGCTCATACAAAATATAAATTTATCTTAGGCGTAAATTAATTGTGCTGAAGTATTCAATATATAATAGTATAATTAATAGATTCTAAATTTATACTATGGCTTATTTATAATTAGCATTTAGACATTTCGAATGAAATTCTAAAAAACGATCTTGAATTTATTATCAAGAAACGAAGAAATAGATTGTGCTAGAAAGACTTATTCTATTTTTGTACAAAAAAATGTTTCAAGATTATCAAATGACTTAATATAGTAAAAAGATATGATTTATCAAATTTCTTAGATATAGATAAGTTAAGATTTATGTTCGCTAAAGTATTAGAATTTTTCTATCTTAATTCTATAATTACCTCGCGAAGTCACCCCACAATATCTGCATGGCAGAAATAGCTGCTAATGAAGCTGTTTCCGTGCGTAAAACACGTG
>CALYOS010000023.1 GCA_945267035.1 uncultured Neisseriaceae bacterium
TTGTTAAAGGTTTTCAAACAAGTATTTTATTCACGAAGATTTTTTGCTTTGATTCAGCATTTTACAGTTGGTTGCTTCATCCTTGGATAATTGGTAGGGGTAAGTAAACAGGCTTGTAATATAAATTTAATAGGGGGCGTTCTGTGTTAGGTAGGGAAGTTTTAAACTAGATACATTTTGCTGATGTTATTGTGATATTTTTAATAGTTCTGATTAACTTAAACTGAATTTTTTTGGGCAAATCGCTTTCTGGCCTAAACCTTGATCAGGTTATCGCTACAAAGAAGTTGATTATGCAAGCTATAAAGTGGGTTTGCTAATAAGATTTATCATGCAGGATATTTATATTCCTGCATGATGTGTCAGTTGTGCATATGTATAAATCAGAATACGCTATTACCGTTAACTGATTTGATTTTTTCAATGTTGGTTTCGATAACGTCCCAGTGTTCAGCTAATTGACCGTTTTCGAGACGGTAAATATCACAGGTTTTAGTCTGCTGACCTTGATCATCGGTGGTTTTGTAAAAAACGTAAACCATATCACCATCTGCGCTGATATTTTTGGTGTCGTAGGTTATTTTTTGCTGTAACAAGGTGTGTAAAAATTTAACAAATCCAGCTCGTCCATTTTCGACCTGCGGGTTATGCTGAATATAATCTTCTTTGACGAATTGATCTATATTGGATAAATCTCCATTAATAAAAACTTGCTGATGAAACGCTGCGACGATTTCTTTGTTTGTTTTCATTATATTTACTCCTGTGTGTGACCAGTTTTATGGAAGGTTTATTGTAACGATTATTTTTGGAGTAATAGGTTAATTTAATTAAGTTAACTTTATAATTCAAATATTTATAAAGTTATTGTGTTGTTGGCAGGCTGAAATATGGCAAATGGCACATTATTTGTTTGTTAGCAGAATAGCCCGAAAATCGTTAATATTGGTGCGGGTTGGCGTTGTCATTAAAAGTTGGTCGGTAGCAGCAAAAAAATCATAAGCACGATGGTGATTGAGTAGTTTCAGTGGTGATAATCCAGCCTGCAAAGCTTTATTGAGGGAATTAGGTGTTAGCCAGGCACCGGCATTGTTCTCGCTACCATCGATGCCATCGGTATCTGCCGCTAGAGCGTAGATGTTTTTTGCTCCGTTTAGGGCTATGGCCAGTGCCAGTAAAAATTCGCTGTTTCGTCCACCTCTGCCTTGATGTTTATTTAAGGTGACGGTGGTTTCGCCCCCGCTAAGTATGAGCAGGGGTTTGGTTATTCGATGTTGGTGGTATAAGGCAATACCCGCCATAACTTGCGCTACCTCGCGTGCTTCTCCGCTTATGCGATCGCCCAGATAGAGTACATCGATATTGTGTGCCTGTGCCCAGTGGCTGACTTGGCTCAACACTTGGTCAGGAGTGATGATGACAAAGGCACGACTATTGGGTAGTTTTTTGGGGGTTTCTGCTTGTGCACTGTGCAAGTAGGTTTGGATATGCTCGGGCAGTGTTAGCTGATATTGTTGGATGATGCGGTTCACATCTGCAAGGGTGGTTGGATCGGCAACGGCAGCACCGGATCCAATGGTACTGATGTCATCGCCAACGACGTCTGAAATGGCCAAGGTGGTGATGAGTGCGGGAGCCGCAGCCATTGCCAATCGGCCACCTTTGATACGGGACAAATGTTTACGCACGGTATTCATGGCTTCAATAGGTACGCCATGACTAAGTAACTGCCGATTGATGAGCTGCTTGTCGGTTATGCTGATGGAGCTAACTGGTAGGGTGGTTAAGGCGGAAGCGCCACCAGAAACGAGGTAAAAAACCTGATCTTGTGCATTTAATCCCTGCACGGCATCAAGTAAAGCCTGAGCTGCGCGTTGTCCGGCTAAATCTGGTAGTGGATGGCCGGCTTCAATGACTTTGATGTAGCGTGTTGCAACACTATGCCCATAGGGGGTGACCACCACGCCGGACAGTGGCGGGTAGTGTTGCGGCCAAATCTTTTCCCATTCTGCAGCCATGGCGGCAGCGGCTTTGCCGGCTCCAACTACGATCACTTTGCCCGCTGGTTGGTGTGGTGGTAGCCAAGCATTCATTTTGTCTGTTGGGCTGGCTTCCTGCACGGTAAGATGAAAAAGCTGCTGCAAAAAGTGGATGGCTTGATCGTCGCTGAGCATGTTGTTTCCCCTTTGGATATCTATGTTAGTCACTGTTTAGCATGAGCGAATTTGTGGATTAGACATGTGATGATAAGGTGTACTTAATATGGAGAAATTTACCATTCATTGGATGCTAGATAAAGTCTGGTTGCAAAGACAAATAATTTATTCCATGCTCTGAGGCTTTTGGAAATTAGCCCAGCGCTCTGCGGTTGTCTGCCATCAGCTGGATGCACGAAGTGTTGTTGCGGGTACAAACGGGTAAAAAATTAAGGGATAATGGTATCAATGCCGATTTAACTGCAGTTTGATTGCTACTTATGGATAAGGTTAATACTTCTGAAAGTACGTTCTGCCACTTGCGAGAAACGGTCATTAGATATCATTTTGCTGATGTGACATTACTGCGCTTGGTGCACTGTATTAGCCCATGCTGTTAAAGCCATTTAGCTAAGCTATTCATTTTGTCGATATGACACAATATTCACATTATTTTCATAGTAAATATCTGATTTCTTAACAAAAAATAATTATTCTATAAAAATGATATCGTTTCTAAATGGTACATTCAATACGGTGTAATTTTTATAATCAAAGTGATGGAAATAGAATGATGAAAACAAAAGATTTTTTTGCTTGTGGCTTGGCTTTGGCTTTGTTGCGTTTGGTAACAGCTTTTTTATACATTCAGCATGCAACGGCCAAGTTTTGGCAATGGCCGGTATCCATGACTGACGGACATGGGTCGGTGGCACTATTTTCGATGATGGGTGCAGCCGGAGTGTTGGAACTGGTGGGTGGCGCGTTATTGTTATTGGGTCTGTTTGTGCGACCAGTGGCGTTTATTTTATGTGGACAGATGGCAGTGGCTTATCTGTTTATTCATACGCCATCCGCAGGTTGGCATACTTTACTCACTCCGCAGTTAAATCATGGTGAACTGGCGGTGTTATATTGTTTTATTTTTCTCTTTTTGTTTGTTGCTGGTGGTGGCTGGCTGGCGTTGGATAATCAGCGAAAATCAAAACAGGTGCTCGCTGATTTCTGATCCTTGGAATGGGTAGCTGATGATCAGCAAGTTTGGACACGATAAAGTATTTACTGGGTTAAAACGTTGGGTTGGTACTGGCGAAGAAATAAACTGTGTTCAAACTGGTGGTTTTTAGCTGTTGGTTAAACATGGGTTAGCGTTAACGATTTTATCCCGTTTATAGCATAATTGATTTTTTGATTATGCTATTTTTTTGGACTGTTGTTTATATGAATAGGCACTGGCGGGCAATGATCAATCAGCTTAGGTGAGCAAAAAGTAATTGGCTTTGGATAAGCCATTTTTTGACGCTGTGCTCTTATGTGTTTGTAATTGGGCTAATCATCAAACAATTATGGGTTGCTGGTGTTGATCGTTAAACCATGGCTATTTTTCCTATATTCTGAATATTTAGCGGGTTTTTAAATGACGGGGATTTACATCCATATAGAGTAAAAGTCGCACCAGCTTTAGCCAGAATTTTTGTCTGAAATCTTAGATTCAATCTTGCGGTGATCTAGCCTCGATTACGAATGGTTAGAAAATCGTTATTCAAATTATTTTCATTCGATTTATAAGCTGTGAAATTTTTTTATTCTGGTGCCGATAGAGGGTGTGGCACCAGAATAAATATGCTGCTGCATAATCGCTAATCAAAGCGGTTGGTATAGCGGAATTCTCCACCAAAGGAATCAGTACCGAAGCGCAAGATACTTTGTAAGGTTCGGCTGATCTGGTAGGTGATGCTGACTGTCTGGGTAGCACTTTCGATACCGTACAGATAGCTGATGTATAGGTTGTTGGACAGGTGTTTGCCTACGGTAATCGCCTGTTCTGCCGGATTCATTTCTCCGGTTTGGCTGTTACGCGTCTGATGACTGGTAATGCCGATGTCGTCAACTAAGCCAATTTTGTCATTTAATCCACCGGCCAGCCAGGCACTGGCCGCGGCAGCAATAGCTGCTTCATCGCCGGCACTGCCACTACTTGGACGGTTCAGTATCAGCCATGAAAGTTTATCTTTTTCGCTCATGGCCTCGTTGGCAATAAGGGTAATACGAGGATTATCCAGCCGTCCGAGTGCTTCTACACCCGCTCCAACTTGTGAGTAACGCCGTTTTGCACGAATTTTTAGATTCGGGTTGTTCATTGGTCCAACAAAAGAAATGGTACTTCCATGCTGAATAATGAGATCTTGTCCATAGGCTTTATATTGTCCTCTGACCACGTTCACGGTGCCGACTATTTGGATGGTGTTGCCTGGTGTGGCGGTAGCGGTAAGCTGTCCTCCGAGCAATACATCTATGCCTTCACCACTGAAGCGGAAGGCGTTGTTCATATCCAGATCAATATTGAGACGCACAGGAGTAGGACGCTCTTGTTCCTGTGTTTTTTCTCGACCTAATACTACTACGTCGTCATCTAATTGTGGCATACCGGATTGCTGCATACCAAATAGCCCTTTATCCACTTTGAGTTTACCGGTTAAAGCAATACCATGACTAATAGTATATTGTAACTGGGTATTTCCACTGATGGTGAGTCGGCGATTGATCTGATCGAGTATGTTGTATTTGTTAAAACGGGCAGTCACATTGATATCAGGTGTGAGCTTGGTCATGTCCACGACACCAGTCAGGTTGACGGAACCATCACGCCGGCTAAAGCTAAGGCTATCGATCAGCCAGCGGCGACCTTGAAAATGGCTTTTAAGTGCTCCGTTTTCTAGGATGGTGCCATTTGCCTGATCGCGGTAGAAGAGGTTGCTACCGGTTAGGGTACCGTTTAATAAGGGTTCACTTAACTGACCGCTGATGGTGGCATCAGCACGCATGGATCCTTTCAGCTGCATACCGATTGGCAATAGGTTACGGATTGTGCTCAGATCGGGTGCGTCAATCCTGATGCGACCACTGATCGGGGCATTGCTGAGTTTGCTGGTGCTGGATTGGTTGATGATTAAGGTAGCATCGGTGTTGCCGTAGCGGGTCAGACCAGATAAGTGGTTGTTAATGCGACCACTTTGAAACTGGGTGTCTAATTTAAGATTGTGTAACTCAAGTTTCTGTTGGTGCTGTGGCAGAATAATATCGCCCGATTGTTGATAGACTTTCAGGTATCCTTGCATATTCTGACCATAGTTGAAATTCCAGTCACCACCTAAGATCAGATTTTGCGCGAACAGCCATGATAAAAAATTATTCGACCCGCTGTCTGCACTGTTTCTACTCGAGGCGGTGGTAAGATTTCTTGGCGCTGCTCTACGATCAATAAGACCATGTAGTTCCCGAATGGCAAGATTGCTGGCTGAACCATGGGTAGATAAACCCTGCTTTTTCTCCCAGATCAGCCGGTTTAAGATTAGGCTCCCACCCATTGCTGCCCAACGGGCATTTTGTAGAGTCACACGCTGGGTACCTGCTTCCAGTTGGATCGGGCTGAGCAACTTCAAATTTAGTGCGCCGTTAATGTCTAAAATACTGACCCGTCCACGCCATTGATAATTTTGGTCAAGTCCGCCGTTGGCATTTAGGTTTAAATTATACGGCTTTCCATCGAGTAACAGATTACTGTTACCTTGAATATGATGCTGGTTACCTTTGCCATTTATTTTGATATCGGTGTTATTAATGGTTGTGGCGTTTTTCTGGTTATTGCCCCCAATATTGAGATGGTCGGCAGTGAGGGCAACTTGCAACGGCTGATTAATATCAGGAGAACCAATAAATTTGAAATCGAGTTGGTTAATATTGAGTAGCTGTGCGATCTCCAGATTCCGAGCAGAACCGCTCAGATTAGCAGTGAGTTTTTTAGGTTCGCCAGCAATATAGCCTTTGGTGAGCAATAATCCTTTGATGCCAAATCCGAATAAACTCAAATTTGGGGCATTGATATCAAGATTGAGTTTGTCGCCATTTTTACCAAAACTACCATTACTGTTGATCCGATTCTGCCCTAAAGTAAGATTGATATCAGTTTGTTCCAGATGCTGATTCCGATAGCGGATATCGGCTTTACCCGTTAAAGGTGCATTAGACAAGATACTGTTGTGCCATAACATTTTGGCTTGGATGTCAGTTTGCTGATTTAACTGACCGGTCACACTGATGTGACCGTTAATGCTGCCTGTAGGAAAGGTGTCATTAAGTTTGACGGGATTAAAATTGGTGCTGTTGATCTCCAGTTGGAGTGATTTTTCCTGATATAAAGCCAGGCTGCCCTTGGCATTGAAGCTACCACCACCTTTAGGATTAATATTGAGTTTTTCCAGTAGCAGTGTTTGCTGATGTTTTACTTCATCAGTCACAATTTGCATGACGCCATCGCTGCTGGCTTTTTCTGTGTTCAGCTGCCATTGGGTATTGAGTCCGTTAAATGAACCAAAAACGCGAATAAAGCCATTTAATGAACCAGGTAGATTGTTGGATAAGGCATCTTTAGCATAGATATGCAGCAGCTGACTATTCAAATCAAGTTGTTTGGCTGCGGTATCAATGTAGCCTTTGCTTATGATCTGTCCACTTTGTAACAGTTGCGCAGTTAAGCCAGGGAGAACCAGTCGACCATTGCTGTCGATGCTGATTTCACCTTCTATGCTGCGCAGTGGTAAACCTCTGACATTAGCCGCGTTATAAGCCAATGGTTTTTCATTTCCCAGTTTAATGTGTCCGCTCAAACTGTCCGCTTGGTCATTGACTGGAACGATGTCCATATTCATATTCAGATCAGCAAAGGGAAGGGAAGTGCTAAACGCGGCCGGATTGATATGCTGAGCTTGCAAATTGATGCTCACGATCTTGTGATTCAGTTTCAGAGCATACGGTTTCAAAATGAGGTGTGTGCGAAAGTGAATATCTCCACCATCCAATCGGGCAAATAAATCCGGTTGTTGTAAGCTGCCTTGCAGCAAAGCTTCGCTTTCAACTTGTTTTTTATCCAGTTCGCCGGATCCGCTCAGTTTACCCTTTAAGGCAAACGGAGTGTTGGTGTTAAGACTGATTTCGCCCTGAATAGTTTGCCATGGGGTGTTGAGTTGATTCAGAATCAATTGATGTTCGGTATGATCATAGCGATAGCTTGCCTGAGTAGCCAGCAATATCGGGTTGTGATTTTTGCCCACGCTAAACCCGCCTAACTGGATGGTATCAACACTGACCGAAATGGGCAGTTTGATGTTGCGGGGTAATGTTGGTGCTGGTTTAGCTGAGGGTTGGCTATGACCGATATAATTGATCTTGCCCACATCCAGTAGCCGGATATGAAGATGCCGATGCCAAATTTCGCGGTTGTTCCAGTCTAACTGAACTTTTTCAATGCTCAGGTCAAAATTCCGATGGGCAATCTGAATATTTTTTCCAGAAAATCCTTGCCATACGCTTCCGTTTAGCTCTTCGGCACTGATATGCATGCCAAACCATTTTGGTAGGGTTAACACGCCGAAACGTAAGCCAGAGTGGGTGCCTACTAGCCAACTAGTTAAACCTATCAGAAGGATGATCAAGAACAGAATGGAGCAGCAAAGTTTTTTCAACCATGAGTTTTTGCGACCTGGTCGAGGCTTCTCCAACGATGGTTGGTTAGCAGCAGAGGGTTGATTTTGATGCTCAGGTTTGGCAGCTTGTTCGGTCATTAAAATTTTGTTCCTAAATTGATCGACCAGCGCCATTTTTCATCATGGTGGCCATAAGCTATATCGAAAGCAAAAGGTGCCACGGGGCTAAACCAACGTACACCCAATCCAGTGCCTTCATACCAGTGCATATCGCTGAAGCTTTTTGAGACTGAACCTGCATCATGAAATAATGCTAAGGCAAAGTCTTTATAAACTGGAAGCTGATATTCTACACTGGCAACGGCTAAGGCACGGTTAGGCAAGACAGAGTTGTTATAACTTTTCAAGCCGATACTGTCCATTTCATAACCGCGAACACTGTTGGCACCACCAGCGCGAAACATGAGATTTGAGGGGACATTAACGGCATCGCCAGTATGTACATAACCAAGCTGACCACGTAATAGCCAAGTGCCATATTTTTTGTTTTCTGGTGTGTAGTAATATCCGGCATTTGCCCAAATACGTTGCATCGAAGCTGAGGAAACCAGTTTGCCAAAGGTGGTACCGATTTTGCCTTCGAAATAATAACCGTTGGCAGGGCGCAACTGTGTTTCAATATTTTGTCGCTTCCATGATGCTGTCAGCATGGTGGCATAACTGTGCCCTAAGTCTGGACCATCTTCAATTTTACTGCTTTCGGTGATGTATTCCAGACCAATACGCGAATCTATTCCCCCGCGATCGCGCACATGCCAAACACCACTGGACAAAGCACGTGTTTCCAAATGCTGAACAGTTGAATAAGTATAGTTTAGATTAGATGTCCAAAAGTGGCCGCGACTATTTCTGGGCTGACTGATACCCAAACCAAAAGTGGTTTCGTAACGGTCGGTATCCAATAAGGTGGAACCAACATAGCCTTTATGAAATAAGTCATAATAATCATAACCACCACGAAAACCAGGACCATTTTTAGAGTCAAAGCGTAAACCTAAGGTCACTTTTTGTCTTTTCATTTCACTGACTTTAACCAGTACCGGTACATGATCGTTTTCCATATGCTCAAAATCTGCCCGTACCACTGCATTGCCGTAATGACTATCCTGTTCGAGTGCTTGCTGATAATCCAGTAATTTATCTAAATCATAAGGCGCACCGGTGGTGAAATCCGCCATACCGGTAATAATGGAAGCAGGATAGCGTTGTGCGCCGGAGACCTGAATTTTGCCAAAATAAATGGGCTGTTTGCTGTCTACAGTTAAAGAAAGATCAGCCAAATTTTTTTGCGGATCAATTGTGGCGCGGCTGGATTGGATCACCGCTAATGGGTATTTTTTGCGCACCATTGCGGTTAATACAGAAGATTTACTGGCTGACCAGTTACTTTGGGTAAAGGGATTGCCGACAGGCAATACCCAATTATCTATGGCGCTTTTGTAGTAATTAGTCAAATTCTCATCGCCAGTCACTTGGCCAGACAAGGCAATGTTAACATTTTCGATATTGGTGCGCGCACCAGGGATAATGTGGATGATGTAACTATCTGGTTTTTTTTCAATGCTGACTTTTGCGTTAAAGTATCCTTCGGTCTCCAGCATGGTCTGAGTCTGTTGTGGGGCTTCTTCTGCCAGAAAACTGATTTGCTCATCATCAAGGTCTTCAATCAGTTGCTGCGTAATCAGGGGTAAGTGCGTGCCGATCAGTTTTTTTAATGCGGCATTGTTTACATCAATAATAATCGGTACTCGTGGCGTTTTAGGCAGTTGTTTCTTGACTTGATTACTCGTCTCATCACGATGAAAAAGGCGATGAAAAAAACCTGTTTTCGGTGGCGGTATATCATCACCATCAACACTATCGGCTGTCCAACTGGCAGCAAGTGCCGTGGAATGTGTACTGTGGAGCAACATAATCAGTATCAGCCATGATAAGCGTTTGTGCGTGAAATAAGCCAAAATAAATCCTGTTTTTTTAATGATTGGTTTATTATTAAGTAAAAAATGTTTATGTTAATGCAGTGTGTTCGTTTCCTATTGTAGCGCGATAATACGGATTAATCATATTGTGTGAAAATTTTAACCAAATATCTGGCGGTTTGGCTAATTTTGCTGCAATAAACCGCTATAATTTACCTTAATGCGTGTCGGATAAACAAAATGCAACAGATTGATTCTATCGCCAAATTCATGCATAGGCTAAATGATAGCAAAGAAGAATGTTAACATATCTGTGAGATTGATTTTGCCTGGCAAGGATATTTGCAAAACAATCTTATCAGTTGCATCTTTATTTAAAAAACACACTGCTCATTTAACCTAAGGCGAGTGATCAGTAGTGGCAATTTTAGATTTTCTCAGCCATAAATTAGCGAATATATCGAGGCATTCGCGGCCGCAATAGCTTGAATTTGGACGTCTGGCTGGCATTTTTGTAAAATGATTGTTTTATTACTGGTTAAGCAGGATCAATAGCCAGCCAAAATATTGAAGGATTAATTGTGAGCAAGCTTATTCGTGTAGGCAATATTGACGTAGCCAATCATTTACCCATGGTATTGTTTGGTGGTTTGAATGTGCTGGAAAATCTGGATCTGACTCTTAAAACCTGCGCTCATTATGTGGAAGTGACCAATCGTCTGGGTATTCCACTGATTTTCAAGGCTTCGTTTGATAAAGCCAATCGCTCTTCTATTCACTCTTATCGAGGTGTTGGCCTGGAAGAGGGCATGAAAATCTTTGCGGCAGTCAAACAGGAATTTGGCGTGCCGGTCATTACTGATGTGCATGAACCCTATCAAGCTGCCCCAGTTGCTGAAGTGGTTGATGTGTTGCAGTTGCCGGCTTTTCTTGCCCGTCAAACTGATCTGGTGGTCGCTCTGGCGCAAACCGGTAAAGTCATCAACATTAAAAAGCCCCAATTTCTTAGCCCGCAGCAAATGAAAAATATTGTTGAGAAATTTTATGAGGCGGGCAATCAGCAGCTGATATTGTGCGAACGGGGTAGTAATTTTGGCTACGACAATCTAGTAGTCGATATGCTGGGCTTTGGTGTGATGAAAAAAGTTTGTACAGATTTGCCGATTATATTTGATGTTACCCATGCCCTGCAGCAGCGCGAAGCTGGCGCGGCAGCATCTGGCGGGCGTCGTAGTCAGGTAGCTGATCTGGCTCTGGCTGGTATGGCCACCCGTCTGGCTGGTTTGTTTCTCGAAGCTCATCCTAATCCTGATCAGGCACGTTGTGATGGACCAAGCGCCTTACCATTGGCTCAACTGGAACCTTTCTTGCGACAAGTCAAAGCCGTAGATGACGTGGTGAAAGCGATGCCGGTATTAGAGATTGAGTAAATCAGGTAGCAACAAAAAAAGCAGAGAGTTGACTCTGCTTTTTTTTAATCCAGTTAAGCGCTTTATTCAACAGGGGATTGAAACAGATCAACTGAACCTGAATTCTGATACAAGGTAAACAGAGGTACATTTTCATCCCGAATTTTTTTGCCACCGGGCAAATCAGTAAATTCAATAATGGCTGCTGCTTCTACCACTTCCGCACCCAGTTTACGAATCAACTTAACACCGGCAGTCATCGTGCCACCAGTAGCGACCAAATCGTCTACCAGTAAAACACGTGTACCCGGTTTAACTGCATCGGTATGCATTTCAATGGTGGCATGCCCATATTCTAGCTCATAGCTTTCCGCAATGGTGTTAAAAGGCAATTTACCTTTTTTTCGAATTGGTACAAAGCCCACATTAAGCTGATAGGCCAAAGCTGCGCCGATAATGAAACCACGCGCATCTAGTCCGGCAACGACATCTATCTTTTGATCCATATAACGATACACCAGTAAATCGACCAATAGGCGGAAATACTGCGGACTTTGTAATACCGGCGTAATGTCATGAAATAATATTCCTTCCTGTGGCCAGTTAGGAATTTTGCGAATCTTTGCAGCTAACGCGTCTACACCAAAGACTTCTGGGTGAGTCTGCATTATAAATCCTTTTAAAAATAAGACTATATGCGAAATATATAAACGCAAGACGTGCGAGGTCAATTGCATATAGCGTATGCGAAGGTGCGCATAATAGCATTATTCTGCTATTTCCACAGCCTATAATAAAGCACAACCAATCTGATTTTGATACAATTACATGAATAATTTACCTAAATCAACAGGTCAAAGGTATGGTTAGTACGCAAAATCCAGCGCTCAAAATCGCTTCAGCACAGTCTGATTTATGGCTGGAGCAGTATATTGCTTCATTACCAGAGTCTGCGCAAAAGGTTCTGCAACATGCCTATACCTTGATGAAACAGCATTATCCTGATGATGCCCGTACGGAGTGTGGTGAAAGTCTGTATGCAAATCTGTTCACTACCGCCAAAACCGTGGCTGATATGGATTTGATGGCGGATGCTGTGGCGGCAACACTTATTTGCTATTTGCCCAATTTTTTACCGGATTGGAAAAACATTGTTAAAGAGCAATGCGGTGAAAGCGTGGTGCAGCTGGTTTCAGGTTTGGATCAGATTCAGAAACTGAGTTATTTTGTCAGCGTTAACCCGTCTGCAACCAATGAAGAACGTCAACAGCAGGCCGAAGCGATGCGTCAAATGTTGTTGGCTATGGTCTCTGATATTCGCGTGGTGCTCATTAAACTGGCGATGCGAACCCAGACCATGAATTACCTCAGTCAGGTTACGGATGAAGCGTTAAAAAAACGGATTGCCAAAGAAACCATGACCATATTTGCCCCGTTAGCCAATCGATTGGGCGTATGGCAATTAAAATGGCAGTTAGAAGATTTAAGCTTCCGTTACCAAAATCCGGATGAATACAAACAAATCGCTCGCTTACTGGATGAAAAGCGTACTGAAAGACTGGATTATATCAACCAGTTCGTCGATACCCTGAAACATCAGTTAGGGCGGCTGAATATGCACTTTGAAGTGGCCGGACGACCAAAGCATATTTACTCAATATACCGCAAAATGGTTAAGAAAAAGCTCGATTTCAAGGGCTTATATGATATACGGGCGGTGCGTATTCTGGTCGATACGGTGGCGGACTGTTATGCCGCTCTTGGGGTAGTGCATAGTTTGTGGCAGCCCATTCCTGGTGAATTTGATGATTATATTGCTCATCCTAAACCCAATGATTATCAAAGTTTACATACAGTGGTAGTGGGGCCGGAAGATAAAGGCGTTGAGATTCAAATTCGTACCTTTGATATGCATCGTTTTGCTGAGTTTGGGGTAGCGGCACACTGGCGCTATAAAGAAGGCGGAAAAGGCAATGAAGTTTACGAGCATAAAATAGCTTGGTTACGCCAGTTACTCGAATGGCGAGAAAACGTTGCTGAAGCCGATAATGAACGCGAAGATTTGTCGCGTGCATTTCAAACCGAACTATTTAACGATACCATTTACGTTTTGTCTCCACATGGCAAAGTATTTTCTTTGCCGGCCGGCGCAACCCCAATTGACTTTGCTTATGCCTTGCATACCGATATAGGGAACCGCTGCCGTGGCGCCAAAGTCAACGGACAAATTGTACCCCTATCAACGCCACTGGAAAATGGACAGAGAATTGAAATCATCACCGCGCGTGAAGGAACGCCATCGGTAAACTGGCTACATGACGGATGGGTTAAAAGCCATAAAGCCATCAGTAAAATCCGCGCCTTTATTCGTCAGCAGAATGGTGAAACCATTCGTGAGTCCGGTCGCAATGCTTTAGATAAACAATTGGCTAAAATGCAAATACAGCCAAATTATCATAAATTAGCTGAAGCGCTGGGTTTTAACGGTGTTGATGAAATGTATATGGCGATGGGCCAAGGTGAAGTCTCAACCCGCTTGATTCAGAAGGCGGTTGGCACATTGATGGAAAAACCGGAAACACCGGTGACAGAAACCCATTTGGTTCGTCAAAGTAAAATTAAAGCCAATTCCGGTGGTGTGCTGGTAGATGGTGAAGATGGTTTGCTGACCACGCTAGCGAAATGCTGTAAACCAGCTTATGGTGATGAAATCATTGGATTTGTTACCCGTGAAAGAGGGGTTTCTATTCACCGAAAAAACTGCAAATCGTTTCACTATCTGGCACAAACATCCCCAGACAAAGTGTTACCCGCATCCTGGACCCCACAATCAGCCAATCAGATCTTTGCCATTGATCTGGAAATCCGGGCTCAGGATCGCAGTGGCTTACTACGAGATATCTCCGAAACTTTGGCACGTAATCATTTAAATGTTACCGCGGTGCAAACTTTATCTAAAGATCTGGAAGCCAAATTGCGCTTTACTGTGGAAGTTAAACAAGTGAATGATCTGCCTAAGGTCATCAGTAATTTGAGTGATGTTAAAGGCGTATTGGCAGTAACGCGTCTGTAATGTGCGCAATCTTTCTATTTTATTGCCAATATTCGCTGTTTAAAAAGCTATGCAGCTGTGAGTGCTTTATTGGCAATGGGTAAACATGGATAATCAAGTATTTGGTGTTAGCAGAATTCGAATTCTATAATCACCCAGAAGAAATGTGGTCTCGTTTTTTATATTGGCAATTTAAGAGAAATTTAAAATTACTAGCAATTCATTAGGCAATGAAGATATCTCTTCGTGCAGGACACATTGATGATAAGAAATATTTTCTGCGTTACCTTCAATAGGTAGATTCAATATGAAATCAAAACAAATGTAATCCGCTTAAAATGTATTACAGCGGAAGTTATGATGAAACAATGGCTTTAGTATGGGAATGATGAGCAGATACTTTATGTAAATTAATAGCCTTTATAACTTGGAAAAATGATTCAGATTTAATAATTCATCTGTTAAAACTCGGTTTCATTGTCCCAAATTAAATGATCTATAGGTATCCATTGAGTATTTTTTTCTTGATACCATACGGTTAAATTTTGTTTGGTATTGATTTTCCAAGTTATTTCCTTGATAGTAATATTATTTTTTTTTATTTCATCTGTTTTAAAAATATCCAATAATCCAGTGCGAAATTCAGTAATAAATCCTCCTTCCTTACCGAGAATAAAGGTTTCTGCGGCAATGGGGGGATAGTCTCTTACAGCATTTTCCATATACATATTTTTTATCAGTTCATAACTAATGGGCTGAGTTTGCCTTCTTGTTGGTGTTTTTATGGCGTGATTTTTTGCAGTAATGGTTGTATCTGTATTTTCAAAATTTTCAATGTGTGATTTATTACAAGAAAAAGTAATCAGGGTTGCTAATAGTAAGAAAATATTTTTCATAATTTATACAATCTAAAGGTTGTATAGGGATTATAGTCTTGAATTCGATTAAAATATAATCTAACTGTCTGTTTCTGCATTTATTACTGATATTCATAAAGCTTGATATAGGCTCAACCCAGTCCTTCATGTCAATTATACTCATCTGCATACCACCCTCTTCTGCCATGATGAGCCTGAATTCTGTTGCTAATGGTATGGTCGAATTTATGGGATAGAAGATATTGATAGAACTGGGTCCCTGCTAGCTAAAAGCCTGTTTTATGTTTTGATACAAATCGTCTATAAAAATAGCCCAATGCTTATAAACATGGGGTGAACATATTGAACCGTTGCATTGGGCTTACTAAGATGCAAAAAAATAGATCTTAAGATTGGTTAGATTTGCTCTGGGCTAAAACGGGTTGCCAATGGGGTATTAATGCAGTGCATCATAAATTTTTTCTGCCAATGCCTGGCTAATTCCTTCGGTTTGGCTTAGATCATGTACACTGGCCGCAACGACGCCACGTAATCCGCCAAAACGGGTTAAAAGCGCCTGACGACGTTTGCTGCCAATACCAGGTATATCATTCAATGAAGATGTGATCCGAGCCTTAGCGCGTTTTTGTCTATGACCGGTAATGGCGAAACGATGGGATTCATCCCGAACTGTTTGTAACAGATGCAAAGCTGGGTTATGTGGCTCGATGCGAATATTACGTTGTTGATGTGGAATGATCAGTTCTTCCAGTCCAGCCTTGCGTTCTGGTCCTTTCGCTATGCCGACTATCGGTATGGTGATTCCCAGTTCTTGCCACACATCCAATGCCATATGAACTTGTCCCTTTCCGCCATCAATTAAGACCAGATCCGGCCAACCACCGATACTGTCGTCGTTGTCAGCCAGACGGCCGTAACGTCGGGTCAAAACTTCACGCATTGCCGCATAATCATCACCGGCTTTAGCCGTGGTGATGTTGTAACGGCGATATTTACTTGGTTGCATGGCTTCATCTTCATACACGACACAGGAAGCAATGGTGGCTTCGCCTTGGGTATGGCTGATATCAAAGCATTCAATACGGTTAATATTGTCTGCATCCATATCCAACAGTTGAGCCAGAGCTTCAATCCGATATTGCTGACTATGTTGCTGTAAGCGGTGTTGTTGAATGGCCATTTGAGCATTGCGTTCAGCCATTTGTAACCAGACACGACGTTCGCCAACGGTTTTATGAATGTATTGGAGCTGTTTGCCATGATCCTGATTTAGCGCAGTGCGTAATTCAGAGGGTAATGGAAAGTTGGTGATGATGATTTCTGGTTTGCTTTTGCCCAGATAATGTTGTGCCACAAAAGCTTCGCCATAATCCTGCAATTTCTCTGAAACCCGATAACGCGTATCTGGAAAAAAGTTTTTATCGCCGACATGCCGACCGCCACGAATGCTCACCCAGTGGATGCAAATGGTGTCATTGTCTTCGGCTAAGGCCAGTATATCAATGTCTTTTTGTTTGGCGTTTTTACTGTCGATAAATTGTTGTGATTGCATTAATCCCAACGCTTGTATCTGATCTCTGACCTGTGCCGCCGTTTCAAAATCAAGTTGTTGTGCCGCTTGCTGCATTTTGGCATGAAGTGTTGCAGTGAGTTCGCTGGTTTTACCCTGCAAGAAGTCAACTGAAGCCCGTACGCTTTCATGATAATCTTCTGCAGAAATATGTCCGGTACATGGACCAGAACAGCGTTTGATCTGATAAAGCAAACAGGCGCGATCACGGTGTTCAAAAACACTGTCTTCGCAAGTGCGTAACCGAAATACTTTTTGCAGTGTCTGAATGCTATTACGCACAGCGTAACCGTTGGGATACGGGCCAAAGTATTGATTGGGTTTTTTCAGCGTGCCACGATAATAAGCCATCTGGGGAAAAGCATGGCCAGTGAGCATCAGATAAGGGTAGCTTTTATCATCGCGAAAAAGAATATTATATTTTGGTGATAAAGCTTTGATCAGATTGTTTTCCAGTATCAATGCTTCAGCTTCTGAATGGGTGACGGTAATTTCGATTTTCGCCACTTGTTTTACCATCAGTTGTATGCGAGGAGACTGGTCGCTTTTTTGAAAGTAACTACTGACTCTTCGTTTCAAGTTTACAGCTTTACCCACGTATAAAACTTTGCCTTGACTGTCCAGCATGCGATACACGCCGGGTAATAATGGCAGATTTTTTAAAAACAGGTTGATATTGAATTCGCCTGTTTCGGTTGGCGTGGTGGATTGAGAAGTGGAATCTGACATGATCTACTGGTAAAAACGATGTTTGATAAGAAAGCAGCACATAAAAAATCCATAAGCTGTGATAACAACTTATGGATGAAGAGCTAATTATCAAGGGTAAAGATGTTAATTACAATTGTTATTGATATCTGAATCGTAACGGTTGATCAATTCCTGACGCTGAGCAGTACGCATATTTTCCGCTATTTTGCGATTGATGCGGGCAGTTTTACAGGCTTCTTCCCGATTTTTTTTGTTTTGTTCCTGAATCTGTTTGTTTTGTTCAGCAGTTTTGCGGTTTTGTTCTTCAATGCGACGATTAACCATGGCCTGTTGCGCAGCCAGCGAATCAGGTTCAGAAGCAGCAGTTGCAGTTAGAGGGGCTGGTGCTAAAGAGGTAGTCGTATGGGTGCGAACATTGAATTTTTGTGCCCTCGCCGGAACAAGTTGTCTTGGGGAATCAGAATATTCATTGTTTCCTTTAGAGTCACGCCAAGTAAACACCTCTGCCGCATTGGCAACGAAAAAGCTGCTGAGTAAGATAGCGGCTAACGATGTTATCAACGTATTATGACGCATATTTACGTATCCTTCGCAATTGGAATTATATATTTTACATATTATACGATAATTTGAGACGTTCATGTCTTTAGTGTTGGCAACGATGTGTCTTTTTTTGCCTAAATGTCGCATTTTAGTTAAAATTACTCGCCAGTTTTGCAGTATCTTATCTTTAAATTCTCCTCGTTCTCAAAGAAGCCACAAAATGCATATTGTCGAAAAAGCATACACTTTTGACGACGTCTTACTGGTACCTGCTCATTCTGCAGTACTGCCTCGAGACGTTATTTTAAAATCCAAACTTACCCGTCATATTTCTCTCAATCTGCCTTTGGTGTCAGCAGCAATGGATACGGTTACGGAAGCCAGACTGGCCATATCGATGGCTCAGGAAGGTGGTATCGGTATTATTCACAAGAATATGACTATCGAGCGTCAGGCGCAGGCGGTGGCAAATGTTAAACGGCACGAAAGTGGTGTGGTTAAAGATCCGGTCACCATCACGCCGGACACGCTGGTTGGTGAGCTAATTGGTCCGTATCGTAAATATAAGGTATCCAGTTTACCGGTGTTGGAAAATGGTCAGGTGGTAGGACTGGTTACCAATCGCGATTTACGCTTTGAAAGTAATTTACAACAAACAGTGGCCAAGGTGATGACGCCACGCGAGCGGTTGGTGACGGTCAAGGAAGGAGTCAGTATTGATGCTGCGCGGGAGTTGATGCATGCACATAAAATTGAGCGCGTGTTGGTGGTGGATGAATCATGGGCGCTCAAAGGGCTGATTACGGTTAAGGACATTTTGAAAAATACCGCTTTTCCAAATGCCAATAAAGATGATGAAGGACGATTACGTGTCGGTGCTGCTGTCGGTGTTGGTAAAGATACTGAAGAACGAATTGCTGCGCTGGTGCAAGCTGGCGTAGATGTATTGGTAGTTGATACTGCACATGGACATAGTCAAGGGGTGATAGAACGTATCCGCTGGGTAAAACAGCATTATCCTCAGGTGGATGTGATTGGTGGCAATATTGCTACCGCAGCTGCTGCCCGTGATTTGGTTGCAGCGGGTGCAGATGGGGTAAAAGTAGGTATTGGCCCAGGTTCAATTTGTACTACGCGTATTGTCGCCGGCGTCGGTGTACCACAGTTGACTGCTATTCATAATGTTGCGACTGCTTTAGCCGGAACGGGTGTTCCGCTGATTGCTGATGGTGGCATCCGATTTTCAGGTGATCTAGCTAAGGCTTTGGCAGCAGGAGCCTCATCGGTAATGTTAGGTGGCATGTTTGCCGGAACTGAAGAAGCACCGGGTGAAATAGAGCTGTATCAAGGGCGTTCGTATAAATCTTACCGTGGTATGGGTTCTTTAGGTGCGATGAGTCAGGGATCATCTGATCGTTATTTTCAGGATAATGTGGCCAACGCGGATAAATATGTACCGGAAGGTATTGAGGGCAGGGTGCCTTATAAAGGACCGATTGCGAATATTATTCATCAGCTGGTTGGTGGCTTGCGTTCCAGCATGGGATATCTAGGCTGTGGCAATATTCAGGATATGCATGATAAAGCACAATTTGTGGAAATTACTGCGGCCGGAATGTCGGAATCGCACGTCCATGACGTACAAATTACTAAAGAAGCACCGAATTATCATATGCGCTGAGATGATCTGTCGCGCAGGACATGTTTAGCTTGGTTTTAGCAAAACGGTTGCTAATTTTATCAATTTTTTGACGTTATTGCAGAAACTTGCATTGCGAAAGTAAATAAAATTGGCTAAAATGGTTTGCTTCCATGGTGAGGTTGTGCACAAGCACAATTTCCCATTATTAAGCACGTAGCTCACGCTTTTTTGCGTGAAGCAGCGTGTTTTTTTTTGCCTGTATTGGGTCATGTGAAGCGAATTTTTTTGCCCATATAAAAGTGAGCCGTAACGATATATTCGGTCTCATCTTACAGACAGGATTTTTCATGACTACAAATGCTATTCTGGTATTGGCTGACGGTTCAGTATTTCATGGAATAAGTATTGGTGCCGCGGGTCAGGCGGTTGGGGAAGTGGTTTTTAATACCAGTATGACCGGTTATCAGGAAATTCTTACTGACCCCTCCTACACCCGCCAGATGGTTACGCTGACTTATCCGCATATTGGTAATACCGGTGTGAATGATGAAGATATAGAAAGTAACAAAGTATATGCCGCCGGTTTAATCATTCGTGATTTGCCTTTTTTATACAGTAATTTCCGTGCTCAAGAAAGTTTAAGTGAATATCTGCAACGGTATCAGACCGTGGCCATAGCTGATATTGACACCCGTCGTTTAACTCGCCTGTTACGTGATAAAGGTGCACAGGCTGGATGCATTATGACTGGTGCCGAAGCCAATGTAGAACAGGCTCGAAGGCTGGCACAAAATTTTGGCAGTATGGCTGGTAAGGATCTGGCACAGGAAGTTACTTGCGCTGCACGTTATACATTTGCACAGGGCGAATGGGCATTGGGGCAGGGTTATCAGTCGCCAGCTGAAGCACATTATCATGTTGTTGCGTATGATTTCGGCGTTAAAACCAATATTTTGCGAATGTTATCTGCCCGTGGATGCCAACTGACAGTGGTTCCAGCGAAAACAACCGCGGCCGAAGTGCTGGCGTTAAATCCAGATGGCGTCTTTTTGTCTAACGGACCTGGTGATCCTGAACCATGTGACTATGCCATTGCTGCAGTACGTGAACTGCTGGAGCATAAAATCCCTTTGTTTGGTATTTGTCTGGGACATCAGTTACTGGGGCTGGCACTTGGCGCCAAAACCCGCAAAATGCCTTTTGGTCATCATGGTGCCAATCATCCGGTGCAGGATTTGGACAGTGGTCGGGTAGTAATTACCAGTCAGAATCATGGTTTCGAAGTTGATGCCTCTACCTTACCAACAAGTGTTCGTATTACCCATCAATCCCTCTTTGACGGGTCACTACAAGGTATTTCACTCATTGACCAGCCAGCATTTTCATTTCAGGGACATCCTGAAGCCAGTCCGGGACCGCATGATGTGTCCTATTTGTTTGACCGTTTTATAACAAATATGAAGGCGGCTAAAACCCAATAGGATGCAAAATAGCTAGCATCACTTCAATGTCCAGAAAGAAGAACCATGTTCGGAATCATCGATTTGGGTGAATATATTGCCGGCGCAATAGGTGTCATTCTTTTGCCCGGTCCCAACTCTATGTATTGTCTTACTGCGGCCGCTAAATATGGAATCAGACGTGCATATTGTGCCGTAGGTGGCATTTTGCTGGGGGACAGCACGTTGGTGTTGCTATCAGCTTTAGGTGCAACATCGGTGATTAAAACGATACCAGTTTTGTTTTTAACCTTGAAAATTATTGGTGGGTTGTATTTGGCCTATCTGGGTGGTGATTTGATTCGTGCGGCAGTAAAAAAATTTACGGCTGCCGCCGGCAGCCATGCAGCTCTGGTGCCTTCGGTTGAAATACAGCCTACAAATATCATACCCACGCCTTTTTCTATTTTTCGCCATGCATTATGCCTTAGCATGCTTAATCCGAAAGGCATTTTATTTTTTCTGGCTTTTTTTGTTCAGTTTGTCGATCCGAACTATGACTACCCAGCTTTAAGCTTTTTCTTGCTGGCATTGATATTGCAGTTTTGTAGTATTTCTTATTTAAGTGTGTTGATTTTTTGTGGCGTCGCTTTGGTAAGCTGGTTTCAGCATTATCGTCGCGTAGCGGCGACGATTATCGGATTAGTAGGGGTCATGTTCATTGGCTTTGCACTCAGGCTGTGGACAGCCACAGTCAACTAGCTGAGCTACCGCCACTGATTAACTGGTTGTCACTGAAAAGTACAACAAATAATTTTTGATAAAGGTATGAATATGCCTAAGCGTACAGATTTAAAAACCATTCTTATTATCGGAGCCGGCCCAATTGTTATTGGCCAGGCATGTGAATTTGATTATTCAGGAGCTCAAGCCTGCAAGGCTTTGCGGGAAGAAGGCTATCGTGTGGTTTTGGTTAACTCCAATCCTGCCACCATCATGACCGATCCAGATATGGCGGATGTGACCTATATAGAACCAATAATGTGGCAATCAGTGGCCAAAATTATCGAAAAGGAACGGCCTGATGCTATTTTACCCACTATGGGCGGTCAAACAGCTTTGAATTGTGCTTTAGATTTGGCGCATCACGGTATTTTGCGCAAATATCAGGTTGAGCTGATCGGGGCTTCAGAAGACGCGATTGATAAAGCAGAAGATCGAGGTCGTTTTAAAGCGGCCATGGAAAAAATAGGTTTGAATACGCCCAAATCCTTCATTTGTCATAGCATGGATGAAGCTTTGGATGCACAAAGGGAAGTGGGTTTTCCGGCTTTAATTCGCCCTTCATTTACCATGGGTGGTAGTGGTGGCGGGATTGCCTATAACAAAGATGAATTCATCGCTATTTGTGAACGAGGTTTTGATGCTTCTCCAACCCACGAACTGCTGGTAGAACAATCTGTACTGGGTTGGAAAGAATATGAAATGGAAGTGGTGCGTGATCGGGCCGATAACTGCATCATTATTTGTTCCATAGAAAATTTTGATCCATGTGGCGTGCATACCGGAGACTCCATTACCGTTGCACCGGCACAAACGCTGACTGATAAAGAATATCAGCTTATGCGGGATGCTTCTCTGGCTGTTTTACGTGAAATCGGCGTGGATACAGGTGGATCCAATGTTCAGTTTGCTGTTAATCCCGCCAATGGCGAAATGATTGTCATTGAGATGAATCCGCGTGTCAGCCGTTCTTCTGCGTTGGCCTCCAAAGCCACGGGATTTCCGATTGCCAAAATTGCAGCTAAATTAGCAGTTGGCTACACCCTAAATGAACTGAAAAACGATATAACTGGCGGCAGAACACCTGCTTCATTTGAACCAGCTATCGACTATGTGGTCACCAAAGTGCCGCGCTTTGCCTTTGAAAAATTTCCTACTGCAGATGATCGCCTGACTACCCAAATGAAATCTGTCGGAGAAGTGATGGCCATAGGTCGCACTTTTCAGGAATCGATTCACAAAGCTTTACGAGGATTAGAAACCGGTTTAAGCGGATTTGACTGCCGTACCACTGATCGCGCTGTCATACAGCGTGAACTGGCTAATCCTGGACCAGAACGTATTCTCTATGTCGCCGATGCTCTGCGCTGCGGATATACGCTGCAAGAAATTCAGCAGATATGTGGTATTGATCCATGGTTTTTGGCGCAACTTGCTGATCTGGTTGCTGAAGAGCAGCAACTGACTCAGTGCAGTCTGCATGATCTTGACTATGCTCATCTGCGTCGATTGAAACGCAAAGGTTTTGCCGATCAACGACTGGCTTGTTTGCTCAATACAGATGAAACCAGCGTAAGACAATACCGGCATACCCTCAATTTACATCCGGTTTACAAACGGGTCGATACTTGTGCAGCTGAATTTGCCACTAATACAGCCTACTTATATTCAACTTACGAAGAAGAGTGTGAAGCAGATCCAAGTCAACGCAAAAAAATCATGATTCTTGGTGGCGGACCTAATCGCATTGGTCAAGGCATAGAGTTTGATTATTGCTGTGTGCATGCTGCCTTAGCATTACGCGAATCCGGTTTTGAAACCATTATGGTTAACTGTAATCCGGAAACCGTTTCTACCGATTATGATACTTCTGATCGTCTATATTTTGAACCGTTAACTTTGGAAGATGTACTGGAAATTTGTCATACCGAACAACCAGATGGTTTAATTGTCCATTATGGTGGTCAGACACCCCTTAAACTGGCGAACGCATTAGTGGCTAATGGTGTAAATCTGATTGGTACCTCAGCTGATGCAATTGATGCTGCAGAAGACCGTGAACGCTTTCAGCAAATCTTGCAAGCCCTCCACTTACGTCAGCCTGAAAATCGCACTGCGCGCACAGAAAATGAAGCCTTAGAGCTGGCAGAAGAAGTAGGCTATCCTCTGGTGGTACGTCCATCCTATGTTTTAGGTGGGCGCGCAATGCAGATTGTGCATTCAGCCAGTGAATTACAGACTTATATGCGTGAGGCGGTAGAAGTGTCTAACGATAGTCCGGTTTTACTGGATTATTTCCTCAGTCATGCGATTGAAGTGGATGTGGATTGTGTCAGTGATGGTGAAGAGGTAGTCATCGGTGGCATTATGCAACACGTCGAACAAGCCGGTATCCATAGTGGTGATTCTGCCTGTTCTATTCCTCCTTATTCATTAAGTCAGACACTTCAGGACGAAATCCGTCGCCAAACTATTGCTATGGCCAAAGCCTTGAATGTGGTTGGTTTGATGAATGTGCAGTTTGCCGTACAGGACGACGTGGTGTATGTTTTAGAAGTTAACCCTCGTGCCTCTCGTACTGTTCCCTTTGTTTCTAAAGCCACCAGTATACCGCTGGCCAAAATTGGTGCTCGGGCAATGGCAGGTATTTCATTGGCAAAACAGGGATTTACTCATGAGGTTGTTCCTGAGTTTTTTGCTGTCAAGGAAGCGGTATTTCCATTTATTAAATTTCCTGGGGTAGATACCATTCTTGGACCGGAAATGCGTTCAACCGGAGAAGTAATGGGTGTTGGCGAAACTTTTGCTGAAGCATACATTAAGGCGCAATTGGGAGCCGGTGAGCGAATGCCGGCTGTGGGTAAAGTTTTCTTGGCCGTACGTGATGAAGATAAACCACAAGTTGTGCAAGTGGCGAAAAACTTCCAATCCTTAGGTTATGGACTGTGTGCTACACGTGGCACGGCAGCGTTTTTGGCTGAACATGGAATCAATGTACAGGTAGTGAATAAAGTAACCGAAGGGCGTCCACATATTGTTGACACCATTAAAAACGGTGAAATTGCTTTAGTGGTAAATACTGTTAGTAACCTGATTCAATCAGTGCAAGACAGTCATTCTATCCGGCGCAGTGCGCTGAATATGCGGGTACCATTGTTTACAACTATCGCAGGAGCTTTGGCAATGAGTGAAGGTGTCAGTCAGCTTTCGAATACCCAAGTCTACAGTATGCAAAATCTTCATCAACGTATGCAGATGGGTTGAGTGCAAAATAGAACCAAATATGTGGAAAAGCCAGCCAGAAAACACATCTGGCTGGCTTATTTTGGTGAATCGTTATCTTAATTTTTAGAAGTCATCATGGATAAACTTTTTGTTATTCCACTATTGCGGTTAATTTTTAACAAATGTATTTTTTACTCGTTTAGATGAATACATATATGGAATAGTAATTCCCGCATGAATGAAAACGGGTATAAGCTGTAGTAAAGCACTCCATGTAAGAATCAAATAAGCCACAATGTTCTCTGTTAAAAGCGTGATTATAAAAAAATAATAAAAGAAAAAAGGGCTCTATAAATCTCCACGGCAATAAAAAATTTGGGAAATCGATAGTTTTTCTTAAAATACAGCCATATTAAATAACTGTTTAGCAATGCAAAAGTCAAATAATAAAAAAATACTATATATTGAAGTCCATATAAATAATCACCATTATGAGGCGAATTAAACTTCAATAGTTCACGAGTGAAGAGATCTGTTTCATCTGAGTTTGAGTTAAACTCATAACTAAATCCACAAAATTAATTTATTAAAGAATTAGCCAGTGATACTAAAACACTAATGCCAATAATGATCAGCCACCCACCAAGCCCTTCGGGAATTCGATTTATTGAACTGAAACTCATATTCAATATCCATTTTAAAACGTAAAAACCTTGTAATATAAGCAGATATAATTAATGACAAATAAATTTTACATTACATTATACGCTTTTATTAGAATACTTAACTAAAAATTTGTTTTTCCAGAATAACCTGTAATGCTATATTCAAAATTAAACTGATAATTGAAAAAAATTTCCTCAAAACGATGTGATCCGAGTAACCCATTCAAAGTGGCAAAAAACATCCTATTAAAAACTCAATCAGCCATCATCTCATTCACACCCATTTGCTTAGCAAGCGTAACAATTTATTGCTGTTAGGGTTACGTGGCTACATATTTCTCAAATTTTGAATAATCAAGCAAATTAAAAAGGGTGATGAGGTATGAATCAACTGTCCATGACTTAACATCTTCAGTATCGAGGATACTAATATTAAGCAAATACAATGGAGATGAATGATTTACATTGATGTCTAAATTTAAACGGTCTGATTTTGCCAAAGCTTCCATGATGCCTAATCGATCCGGCAAAAAGTGGCATGATTATTCAATATTTTTTAACTTTATAGTCTTATGCAAACTTATTCAAATATCAGCTATGTCCAAAGCGTCAACACCTGAAAATTAGGGTTTTTAAACCAGACGAACACATGGTTAAATAGAATGCTGAATGGTTTGAAATTGATAAAAGTTTACTACTGATAAAATAATCTCACTCGTACTCTAAGCAAATCTCAAATACACAGAAGGTCATAATCTAAATAGTGTTATGATGTGATTATACCTTTTAACCCCCGCATTGAATGAAATCAAATACTATGGTGAGCAGAACAGAAATATTAAGCTGGTGTGCAAATGAATTGGCGATAGCAACTTTTAAGGATTTCAGCCCGAATGGATTGCAAATAGAGGGTAAGCCTAACATTAGTCATATCGTTTGTGCAGTAACGGCCAGTCAGGCAGCTATCGACTTTGCCATTTCGCAACAGGCGGATTTGCTGTTGGTGCACCATGGCATGTTTTGGAAAAGTGAGCCTTCTATCATCACTGGCTGGAAAAAACAACGGATAAAGACATTAATCAACCATGATATCAACCTCGTTGGTTATCATTTACCGTTAGATGCTCATCAACAATGGGGCAATAATGTGCAATTGGCCGCTAAGCTTGGCTGGATTGTTGAGGGATGTGGTGGAGAGCAGAACCTATTACAGTATGGTCGACTGTCTCAGCCACAGACGGTTGCTGATCTCGTCCAACACATTGGTCAGACCTTGAATCGACCACCACTGTTATTATGCCAAAATCCCCATCAAACAGTTCAACGTTTGGCGTGGTGCAGCGGTGGAGGGCAAAGTTTTTTTCAGCAGGCCATTGATCTTGGCGTAGATGCTTTTATCACTGGTGAAGTTTCTGAACCACAATATCATCTGGCGTTGGAAAGTGGCATAGCCTTTATTGCAGCCGGTCATCACGCTACTGAACGATATGGTATTCAGTCATTAGCTGCAGCCATAAGCACACAATTTCAATTACCCTATCAGTTTTTTGATGAGTTTAATCCAGTTTAATTCATGCCACTAATGTATAATCATGCAAGCAAATGTTATAAAAAAGTATATAAAACATTAACTTAAGCTATTTTTCTAGAAAAAATACTTTAATTTGTCTATAATCAATAAAATTTTTTAGATTTCACTGCATCTCTAACATACAGAAAAAATGAAAGATTAAATATGATGATTTTATATGCGGGCATTACTTGTCCGTTTAGTCAGCGTTGTAGTTTTGTCCTTTATGAAAAAGGAATGGATTTTGAAATCAAAGACGTAGACGTTTATAACAAACCTGAAGATTTGGCTGTCATGAATCCTTATAATCAGGTACCGGTGTTGGTTGAGCGTGATTTAATTCTGTATGAATCCAATATTATCAATGAATATATTGATGAACGATTTCCTCATCCGCAATTGATGCCGGCTGATCCGGTTAAACGCGGTCATGGTCGCTTAGTATTGTATCGTCTGGAAAAAGAACTATTCAGCCACGTTTCTGTACTGGAAAATCCAACCTCCAGTAACAAAGAAATGAATAAAGCTCGTGAAGCTATTACTCAAGGTTTAACCATGCTGGCGCCATCTTTCAGCAAAAATAAATATATTATTGGTGATGACTTTTCGATGATTGATGTGGCCTTGTCTCCATTATTATGGCGTCTGGATTATTATGACATCAAACTACCGAAGTCAGCTGCACCTATCTTAAAGTATGCTGAGCGGATTTTCCAACGCGAAGCGTTTATTAATGCATTGACGCCAGCTGAAAAAGCCATGCGCCGTTAATCACCTTCAGGGATTCAATAGCATGAGTAAAAACACCAAGCCTTACATTTTGCGAGCGTTATATGATTGGGCAATCGACAGCGGTTATACACCGCATATTGTGGTGTGGGTAAATGAAAAAACTCAGGTACCGATGCAGTATGTGCGTGATAACGAAATTGTGCTCAATATTGGACCAACGGCAGCGCGTAACCTAATGATAGATGATGAGTGGGTAAATTTTGCTGCCCGTTTCAATGGCGTATCTCATGATATTTGGATTCCTGTTGGTCACGTCAGCAGTATCTTTGCACGTGAAAGTGGCGAGGGAATGGGATTTGATGTGGAACCTTTAACTGACGAGAACAGCTCAAATCAACCAGTATCCAATAGTGCCGATGAAACTGATGCTACAGACCAGTCTACTCACCATACCCTAGCTACTAGTAGTAACAAAAAAGGACTTAAAATCGTCAAATAATTGACGCTTCATTCATGCCTTGTTGTAGCAATTTGATTGCTACAGGGAAAAAAATCAGGACTGAAATTTATATTTCAGTCCTTTTATGTATTGATCTTAGCCAGCACAATTTGCTACAGGTGATAAAATTAAAGTAGCAATATGCATAAATTGAAAAATAAAGTGGCCAACATCATGGTTGATACAATAGTGCAATAGCCATCCATTTCTTCCACAAAAGAGGGCGCTAAACAATTTGTCTAATCTTTCTAGGTGATCAACCTTTTTAATGCCACCAGAAGAGTGAACACAACCATCAATTTAGCGGTGTATTTAGGTTTGGCCAGTAAATATGTCTGGGCAATGTGGCAACCGTTACCATTTGACCAGATGTAGGTTATATCGATATGGATCAAAACGTGACCAGTGACGCTGATTAAATAACAAGTAAATCAGCATGACAGAGCAGCCAATCAGACACCAAAGCATGTCTTTTTGAGTATCCCAAATATCTCCTTGAGTGCCCAAAAACGCATTGGCTTCCTGATGTATCAGCTCAGCGACCAACCATTCAAATAATTCATAAATAGCACTAATTGACATACAGACACAGCCACTTAAAAACAGTAACCATCCACGTCGGTATACCACTTTCAAACCGTAGAGCAATTCAGAAGTAATGATGGCCGGAGAAAAGCCTTGAAAGAAATGACCCAGCTTATCGAAATTATTACGCGACCAGCCGAAAAGAGTACTAAGATAGTGAAACATCGGTTCTTCAGCGTAAGTGTAATGTCCACCTACCAGCAAAATCAGCATATGCAGTAATATGACCCAATAGGCTAATCTGCTGAACTGAAAGCGAGTATAGGTAGCTATGAGTAAGAATAAGCCTAAAAGGGCTGGAAAGACTTCTAGCCACCATGTAGGATAATCGTGGGGGTGATATGCAGACCAAAACAGAGTCACCAAAAAAATGATCAATTGTAGAATATGCTCTATCATCATAATCCCTTAGTTTATTCCAAGCTGACAGATGGTTAGTTATGTATAACGGTCAAAAATCCTTTTAACTTATTGATAAATGATGTTATATTGGTTGATACTGAATCAATAAAGATCAGTAGCGTTAAAAACGTTTTACTAAGCCGAGTTAATGGATCGCAAGCACCGATGAAAAGTATTGAGTCCAATTGCCAACATTTAATCAAATAATTCTAGGCTGGGATAGATTGATAGGATAAGCTTGCACTAATTTACATATATCACTCAATCATGGTTATAAATAATTGAAAAATATAAATAATAAAATCTATCGGTTTCATAAAATCATTTGATTATATTTATTGATCCAGATTGTGTATGATACTTCTCATTGATTCACCTACCTAAATTATTAAAAAAGGAATTATATTATGGTTGCGAATGTTAATACTGAAATCAAGCCGTTTAAAACTACTGCTTTCCGTAATGGCGAGTTTGTTGAAGTCAGTGAGGCTGATGTAAAAGGTAAATGGTCTATTTTCTTTTTCTATCCAGCTGACTTTACTTTCGTTTGTCCAACCGAGTTAGGTGATCTTGCCGATTATTATGATGAGTTGCAAAAAATGGGTGTAGAAGTTTATTCTGTGTCAACCGACACCCACTTTACTCACAAAGCTTGGCATGATGCTTCAGATACCATTCGTAAAATCAAATATTTCATGCTTGGTGATCGTAATGCTACTTTAGCTACTAATTTCGGCGTGTTGCGTGAAGGTGAAGGCTCAGCAGACCGCGCAACCTTCTTAGTCGATCCTCAAGGTATTATTCAATGTGTTGAAGTGACTGCTGAAGGCATTGGTCGCGAAGCTGCTGATCTGGTTAGAAAAGTTAAAGCTGCGCAGTATGTGGCCACACATCCAGGCGAAGTATGCCCAGCTAAATGGAAAGAAGGGGACAAAACTCTTGCTCCATCACTGGATCTTGTAGGAAAAATTTAAGCCCACATTAAACACCACATCAAAACTTCTAATAATAGCCATAGAACTTTTCACCCAGATGCCAACTGCGGTATTTGGGTTTTTTTCTAAGTTTAAAAGTTAAACAATTAAAAATTTATTTTCAATAGATTTTATCAATAGAATGGAGTCTCATCATGCTAGATGAAACACTAAAAAGTCAATTAAAAGCTTACATGGAATATGTCGTTAATCCTGTAGAAATAATTGCGACCTTGGATGATAGCGATGCCGCAGGCGAAATGCTGGCTCTTTTGCAGGAAGTCGCATCGATTAGTTCGAAAATTAGTTTGCGGACTGATGGTGATCATGGACGTGTTCCTTCTTTTGAAATCACCAATCCTGGCGTGCATACCGGTCTGGTCTTTGCCGGAAATCCTTTGGGTCACGAATTCAGTTCACTAGTCTTGGCTTTATTACAAGTTGGCGGACATCCTTCCAAAGAGGAGCAGCAATTGCAGGAACAGATTAAAAATTTATCTGGCAACCTGCATTTCGAAACTTTTTATTCCATTAGCTGCCATAATTGTCCAGAAGTGATCCAGTCGTTGAATCTGATGACCATTTTAAATCCGAATATTACTCATACGGCGATCGATGGTGCTTTATTTCAACAGGAAGTTGAAGACCGTGAAATTATGGGCGTACCCGCAGTATTTTTGAATGGCCAACCCTTCGGACAAGGACGTATGCAATTGGCAGAGATAGTCGCCAAACTCGACAACAATGTTGCTGCAGAGACGGCTAAAAACCTGAGCGCGAAAGATCCGTTCGATGTGTTGGTAATTGGCGGTGGACCAGCCGGTGCAGCCGCAGCTATCTATGCTGCGCGTAAAGGTATCCGCACAGGTATCGTGGCAGAGCGCTTTGGCGGTCAAGTTCTAGATACAGTGGATATCGAAAATTATATTTCGGTATTAAATACCAATGGACTCAAACTTGCTCAAGATCTCGAAAATCATGTTCGTCATTACAATGTTGAGATCATGAATTTACAAAAAGTTCAAAAACTGATACCAGCTACAGCGGCTGGCGGACTGATTGAAATTCATACTGAGACAGGTGCAGTATTAAAATCACGCACAGTTATTCTATCGACAGGTGCACGTTGGCGTGCTATGAATGTGCCCGGTGAAGAAGAATACCGCACAAAGGGCGTTACCTATTGTCCTCATTGTGATGGTCCGTTGTTCAAAGGAAAAAAAGTAGCTGTCATTGGTGGTGGTAATTCTGGCGTGGAAGCTGCGATTGATTTGGCTGGTGTGGTTAACCACGTAACGTTATTGGAATTTTCCGATAAGATGCGCGCTGATGAGGTGTTACAGCAAAAACTTCACTCACTGACCAACGTTGACGTTATTTTGAATGCGCAAACAACGGAAGTCGTTGGTGAAAATGGTAAAGTCAATGGTTTGAACTATCTAGATCGGATTTCAAACACCGCGCATCATCTGCCGTTGGAAGGTATTTTCGTCCAGATAGGATTGTTACCCAATACTGCATTTGTGCAAGATACCGTGAAATTAACTACCCCAATGCGCGAAATAGAAATTGATGCTTATGGTAAAACCAACGTACCTGGTATATTCGCTGCTGGCGATTGCACCAATGTACCTTATAAGCAGATCATTATTGCTGCGGGTGAGGGTGCCAAAGCCGCTTTAAGTGCTTTTGACTATCTGATTCGTACCAAACCAGCCGAGTAAAACAGGAATCTTTAACCAACCACTCCGCTTTGTACGCTGGAGTGGTTGGTGTTGTTTAATCTAATGGCCGATTGCAGTAGAAAGTTAGCTTTTTTGATTATTTTTATCTTTCAAGTATTTAATGGCTTATAAACTGATTGTTCATCAATAAGGTCGGGCTAGCGTGTTTTATCATTATAATGATCAAGATAGCTAGTTTTATACTTGTATAAAAGATTTTGAATATGTTTTAAAAATGGATATGTGTTCAAACTAGTCGCAGTCGCCTACCTCAACTTCCCCTACATCTTCTCAAGCTTAGCATGGCTATAACTCTGTAGATCCTTAAATACCGATTTGATGAAGTGTGATTACTTAAGCAAAATAGGCTGTGATCACTATCTACAAAGCCGATGTGTTTTTTCACTAGTGAATATTTGGTCTACTTCTTTGATCCAATAAGCTTATTTCAGTACTCAAATTTACATCAATCATCAACTCTAATTTTGCTGAAATACTATTCCACTCTAGTTTGCTTAATTTATACCACTGGTTTTAATCATTCGATATAAGTCATCTCATTCGTGTCTAACTTACAACAGACAAAAATATTAAATATAAGTAATTATTTGGTAATATTTTCAAGCATACAAATTTGCAAACTATGCCTTATTATTATTGCAATGTCTTCATTTAAGCACCGCCAATATTCAAAGTTATTGAATTAATAGAAAACTAAAGACTTGATTTTTGTTAAATAATAATTATTTTCTTAACCATAGCTTAAATAATATTGAAAACATTAATTAATGTGGTAAAAAAATTTAATCTGTGTATTTTAAATGAATATGATATAAAGCAAAAATATTAAACAAAATGTTAATAATTATTTTTTAATTAGGTAATGACTATTGTAAAAATAATTGTTAATTCAATATTTTGAGTAGAGGAATAATGCAAAGTGATATGGCTAATCAAGAACAGGTTTCAATCAGAGTAATTGCACCCAGTATTTTCCCAGACGCTAGTTGGAATGAAGCTGAGGTGATCGGCGCGATGATATGGTTATGGAGCAAACATCCTGACTATAAAAAAACTGCGGTCGATTCTGCTTTAGAGATTTTATTACCCATTATTCGTTCTAAAAACTTTGCCTTAGTTATTACGGACCAGAAGCCTATTGGCTATATCAATTGGGCGTTTTTGAATCATAAGGAGGAAATTCAGTATTTAAATCAAACCAAAGACTATCTGACTTTTGTCAGACATGCGCAGCCAGATAAAAACAAAAATTTATGGATTTTGACTTTTTTTTGTCCTTTTGGATTGCGTGATGTTTTGCTAACTAAATCAGTTTGTAAAAAAGTTCTTCATAACCATTTGTGTTTTTTTGGATACCATAAATCAAAACAACAAACTGTTGTAAGAAATATTCAATGTTAATTTTAAAAGTGTAAACTTTTGATTTTAAAGAGTAAATTAAAAAATAATTATATAAATCCAATAATTAAAAGCGATAAGATCAAAGTAGTCTTACTATCGACTAAGAGGAAATCAGTATGAATAAAATTTACCATACCAAATATAATAAAATAACTGGAACAACCGTAGCCTGTTCTGAATTGGTACGGCGGGCGTGCAAGGTAACAGCGACGATATCTATCCTAGCTGCATCAACCACTGCATTTGCGCTTGATTGTACTCAGAATGCCGATGGCTCATATTTACCTGGTGGGAGTGGTCCGAATTATAGTTGTACTAATGTCAATACCACGACAGTCACTCAAAGCGGAAATGCCGGTTTTTTTCTCCTTACCCGAAGCGGTATACACGGCCCGCTCACTGTTGGTGATGCAACCGTAACGGCAAATGTGAATGGTGATTATACCGGATTAGGTAATCAATACGCTTATGGAAATTCTGGGGCCTCGATCAGTACAGGTAATCTGAATTTTACTGTCAATACTAATGGTAATTTTTCTGGTTTAGCCTCTTATCATAATGTAGATTTAACGGCAAAGAATGTTGAACTCAATGTGGTTAATGATTACAACCGAGGTGGAAACTCAAGTGGTGGCGTAGCATCCTATGGTATTTTGGCTGGTTCAGCTGCTAATGCTGGAGAAAGAAAAGATTACAATGGCAAATACACCACGGTGACGGTTGATAAGTTAACGATTAATCAAACCGCCAAAGGTGGTAAAACTCAACCTATCCTGAATACTGGTATCCGAGCCATACAAGGTGCATACGATAACTCCGGCGATGGCTCTGCTGGTCGAGTTATTGTCAATGATGATTTGGATATGACTTTAACCGGTAATAGATCTATTGGTATTTATATTTCCGGTAATTCTACTAATCATCAGGGTGCAGAAGATACTGGTATTGAAGGGCAGTTGACCCCAATTGTGGTGTTAAATGGTAAAAATAATAAAATCACCATCAATCAGGGAACAGATTCTTCTACCTTAAATTGGGATAGTGCCGGTATAAAACTAGGTAAGACTCGTAATACTGGTGAAGGCGCGGGGATTTTAGAATCGCATGGTAATTTAACCATTGATACCACCAATGCCAAAAGCAGTAGTGGCATCAAATTGGTGCGAAATTCGCTATTAAAAGCTGATTATGAAAATAGTTCTACCACCATCAACTCTAATGGTTATGCGTTGGAAATCGGTACCCATGACGATGCAACAAAAGATGGTAAATATGAACAAGCCGCTTCTCATGATGTAAGTGCCAGTTTTAAAGATGCTGTTTTCACCACTACCGGCACCAGTGCTGATCCAGTGATCAGCGGATCAGTGGGTCGAAAAGATTTGATTTTTGTCGATCAAGGACAGGTTAATACCAACTTGACCTTTTCCGGAGACAAAACGAATCTGACTGCTCACGATGAAGGCTATATCGTTAATGTTAGCGGTAACTACACAGGCCCTAACTATGAATTTTTTTCCAATACATATGATAGTAGTGGGAATGAACAGGGACATGAAGCCTATCAAGCCTCTTCAGTAACATTTAATGCCACTGGTAAAGGCAGTATGACAGGTTTGGTCACTAAAGGAACAGTCAAAACTGAAGAAAATGAAGTATTGGATGACGGCTTTAAACCCATTCTAAATGTTAATCTGGATGACGGCTTTAACTGGAATCTAAAGAAAAGTGGCTCTGAGAATATCGCTAAGTTTGATACCTTGAATTTAACCAATGGTGCAGTGGTTAATGCGGCTTTTGACGATGCAGGAGGTAATGAATTTATCCTGCAAGGTAATGTCAACAATAATGGAAGTATCATCAACCTCGATAATTCTTCTCATGCCAAATACAACGATATTTTAACCATTGAAGGTAACTATACTGCTTCAAACGATGCTGTTGTTAAAATGAATACGTTGTGGAATGATCCGGGCAGTGCCGATGGTGCCAATTCTCAATCGGATAAATTGATCATTACCGGCACAGCTACAGGTTTAACCCGTGTTATTCCATTGAATGCCGATGGCACTGAAAAAGTGATAGATGGCAACGTTAAACAAGTTTATGAGGTGATCAATTCAGTGCCAGTGGTTCAAGTTGGAACCAGTAGTAGCGAAAACGCCTTTACGGGTACAGCTCAGACTTCTGGGGCAACAGAAGTTCAATTGGCGAAAAGGTCTACCGCAAATGGAGATGAATATTATTGGACGATGCAGGCGCTAGAAAAATCGCCGCCAATTAAACCTGTTGAACCCGTCAAACCCCTCAAACCGACGCCCATTTATTCAAATGCTGTGGCCGGATACGTGGCAATACCACATGTTAACCAGGAACAGGGTTTTACCAGCGTGGGTACATTACACGAACGTCGGGGAGAACACCTGAATTCTGACATAGCAAATTGTGACAACTGCGAAAAACAGCCCAATAATTGGACCAACAGACAAACTTGGGGACGGGTGTTGGGTAAACATCTGAAGCAAGATGGTAAAAACCGTTTAAATGCAGATACGGATATCACAGGGATTCAGATTGGACACGATTTCTTCAATCAGATAAACGATAACGGCAGCCATAATCACACCGGTGCTTATATCTCTTATACTCGAGGTAATACAGACTTTTCTGACGATTACCGTGCGGTCAATGGGGTCATTGTCGGTGATAAGTACACTGGTAAAGGTAAGTCTGATGCGATCAGCTTGGGTATAACCAATACTTACTACACAGCCAATAATGGTTATCTTGATTTAGTCGGTCAATTATCTTACCTGCACAATAAATATGAGGCGCGTAATGGTATCAATCCCGATAGCCAAGATGGCTGGGGTCTAGCCATTTCTGCGGAAGCTGGGCAACCATTTGTACTGTCTAACGAGTCTAATGAGCAAAATAATTGGACAATTGAACCGCAGGCACAATTGATATACCAATACGTCAATCTGGATAGCTTTAATGACCAATATCGCCATGTTGATCAAAATGGTCAGGATGCACTGCGTGGTCGGGTTGGGGTGCGTTTGGCCTACAATGGTCAAACAGCCAATGCCACACCAGCTACATTCTATGCTGTTGGTAATGTATGGCATGATTTCATTAACCCAAGTAGTGTGGATATTGGTAAAGATAGTGTGCGTGAAAAATATGCCAAAACTTGGGGTGAAGTAGGCGTAGGTCTCAAAATTGGGCTGCAAAAAAATAGCTTCCTATATAGTGATGTGCGCTATGAGCATGATTTTGGCAGCACTAAACGAACTGGTTTCCGCGGCAGCCTTGCTTTTGAGCATAAATGGTAATAGCGGGTAACAGCAAGAAAATGGACTAGTTAGTCTGATTTTCCAAGCTTCTGCCAATACTCACGTGGTCAGGATAATTCCTCGACCACGTTTTTTAATTATATGTCTGAGTTTAAAGCTGAGATGATCATAATCAATCGATACTGTGATCGAAGGGTGATAGGCAATCAATTTATGAAAATAACGACTGTAGTCAGTGGTTGAAACAGAGTGATAGAACATGGAATAGAAGTGTTATTGTTTCTAATTATGATAAATCAAGTTGAGACATTCGTTTCATCTTTCACTGGCTATTTGTCATTTTGATATAAATTCAATCGGTACGGGGCAAATCAAGTGGTTATAGGCAAGGATGTACAAGCGACAAATAGGCAGATGCATAACAATTTTGAAACTTTAAGAGGTAAATACCATGAATGCGGTGAAATTCATTCAATTTAGACCTAAGTTTCAGTGAATATAGTTCGTGCGGAAAATTTACAGTAATGAGTTAAGTGAAGGTAATAGCTATGCAACAAAAAAACATTACATATTGATTTAACTTTTTCAAATGAAATATGGCGGTCATCAATCTATAAAGAATAATGATCATGAACTTTTAGACCACAGCGATGATTCATCGCTTGGTTGGCGCAGATTAGAAAATAAAAAAAATGATATTTAGTTCTATAGACTAAATATCATTTGGTAGTGGTGCCCGGAGCCGGAATCGAACCGGCACGGCCGTTTTAAAAGCCGACGGATTTTAAGTCCGTTGTGTCTACCTATTTCACCACCCGGGCGATGTTTAATATTTTTTAGATATTAAACCTAAAATTGGAGGCGGGGGCACGGATTTAAACCGGCCTACGCAGCTTTGCACACTGCGGCATAGTCACTCTGCCACCCCGCCATGCATACTCTTAAGCTTTGTCTGGAGGCGGGAGTCGGAATCGAACCGGCGTCCACGGATTTGCAGTCCGCTGCATGACCACTCTGCCATCCCGCCATTCGTACTTTACAGTCGGGTAGAGTAACAAATCACTCTGGAGCGGGAAACGAGTCTCGAACTCGCGACCTCAACCTTGGCAAGGTTGCGCTCTACCAACTGAGCTATTCCCGC